>NZ_BAAKGN010000037.1:0-28977 GCF_059704265.1 Secundilactobacillus sp. MJ173 | reverse complement strand
GTCCACTTGACAGGAGTCGAGCCCAGGGCGCTTTTTCGGTGCCATCTCAATTGGCTGATAACCGCAAGTGAGGTTGATTCCCATCAAGCTATACTTGTGATTTTCGTTAACAATATCGACAGCGTTATAGTAAAATTTATGGTAATGGTTGACGTTTTAAAATGACATTCTTACGCTTTATCGCGCAAGTTAGCCGTTCTAAAATCTCCCCACACAGTTCCCTGCATGGTGAAGCACATTGTTTAGTTGACCGACATTTCACTGTCAGATGGTCAACTCGGGCACCGAGACTCAGACTGCTAACCCTTGCTTTCCCAATTCAATCGAATCTTAAACTGATGGCACTAACGGATACGTTCAGGATCTTCGCTAATAATCAGCTGCAACACCGATTACGAAGAAAAAGACAGCTACCAATCAGTTTATTGATCATTCTAAAAGCGCCAAATATAGGGCCGGGAAAGTAAGACGGCATAGCTTGAGAATCAGAAACGGTTACCGATTACTCTAAAACAGGTGAGGGCTATGGCCGTTCGCTTTCCCTGGCACGCGTGATAAGACTGCGATCCAGGATCATATGTTTCTGTTGTCATAGTTACTCACCTCCAGTTATGGTTGCCGTGCGTTAGGGATTAAAAAACGCTCAGCCAACAATTGGCTGAGCGCATTGATTTGCACACTTAAATAACCTAAAAAGGTTGTTTCGCCAATCGTTGAGCTTTAGCACTATACGGCGTAGTTATTGGATAACAGCCACATTAGACCGAGCCTTTTTTTAACTCGGACAGCTGACTCATTGGCGTTTTTCGACGTTTCTGAGCAGTAGCGTTTTCCGTATAGGAGCCTCACCTAACGGCTTATTCAATTCCATACTTAAGTATACTCGAATTTAAAAAGAATGACAAATGATTTGCTGGCTGAAATAGTCAAGATTTTCAGCTTTCAGGAGCTATAATACAGCGATTAGCGCCGTTACTTCATCTTCGGTGGTTGACCAGCTTGTGACCAATCGGATCGCCGTATGCGTACTATCAACGTTTTCCCAGAACGAAAAATCAACCTGTTTTTTTAATTCTGGTAATTGTTTGTTATCGACCACAATAAACTGCTGATTGGTTGGGGAATCAATCAAGAATTGATAGCCCTTATCTTTCAGAGCCTGTCTCAATTTCATTGCTAAATTGATGGCGTGTTGGCTGATCTGAAAATAAAGATCGTCTGTAAACAGTGCATCGAATTGGACACCGATGAGACGCCCCTTAGCCAGCATCGCCCCTTGTCGTTTGATTTTTGTTGCAAAACGTTTAGGTGCGTTATGTTGGGTAAAGACCACGGCTTCACCTGCTAATGCACCAATTTTAGTGCCACCAATATAAAAGACGTCACAGTATTGGGCAATATCAGCTAAACTCAAATCGTTTTCTGGGCTCATTAAGGCGTACCCTAACCGAGCACCGTCCATAAACAAGGTGAGGTGATTAGTTCGGCAAATTTTGGAAAGCGCAGCTAGTTCCTGTTTGCTATAAAGTGTACCAACTTCGGTGGCAAAAGAGATGTATACCATCCCCGGGGCAACCATCTGACCATGATTTTCGTCGGCTTGCCAAGCATCCAAATAAGCTTGGAGATTTTTGGCAGTTACTTTGCCATCTTCTCCTGGAAGTGTCAGCACCTTATGGCCGGTATATTCGATTGAACCAGCTTCATGAAAATTAATGTGACCGGAGTCAGCTGCTACCACACCTTCATCACCATCTAATAAGTTTGAGATAACGACTTGGTTTGTCTGGGTACCGCCAGAAATAAAAAAGACTTCCGCGTCTGGCATCTGGCAGGCAGCTTTAATTTTTTGAGTGGCTCGTTTGGTATAGTCGTCTTGACCATAACCTGGTTGAGCATCCATATTAGTATCAACTAAAGCCTGTAAGACTTTCGGATGAGCGCCACGAGAATAATCGTTTGCAAAAGGTAACATATTTTCCCTCTTTTCGGTTGCGTAATTAAATGCTATGTATATTTTACGCTATTTTTGGCGATTAGGGGACTAGACATTTAGCATCAACCTTACCAAAAGACCTTAAAAGAACTATACTTAAATTGCGGAATAAAAGGAATCTTTTGATTAATTTAAGGAGTGATCTTTGTGTTACAACCAGGTGTTGTTTTGTTTGATCAATTAAGTGATGAAGCTAAATCTCGTGCAACTCACGACTTTATTGATTTTTACCTCAGAAAATATTCAACCAAGAGTCTTGAAATCTTGGCGGATTATCCTATTCAATACGAGATTGAACAAGTTAACCATGATATTCAGCAAAATTCTAATTTCCATCCAGACCGACTCCGTGATTATTTGTATCAAAATGATGGCGAGTTATTTGACAGAATTATCTCGTCACTTGATCAATCATTTATGGAAAACGGCGTTATGACTGACCAATCATATGATGAATGGTATCAAAAAAAGTATGATGAGATTTCAAAGGGTCTTTAATCATAATCTTTAAATACAAGCAAAAACCGATGAATCCTATCATAATAGGGTCATCGGTTTTTTGCTCGAATGTAGATTGATAAGTAGGTTAATCTTAGAGATGTCGGTTTTGCCTAGTAAACCGGCTTGATGAGTAAAAAGTAGTTTTAAAACTACTGCTAAAGTGTATCAAGATTATTTTAAATGGAGCTTAAAAATAGAATCAAGACGATATCATAGCACTTGTCACATATGATGCGTATAATTAAGAGCTATACAACTAGTTCAGTAATTGGAGGATATTTACATGAAAGTATTTGTTATCGGAGCTAATGGGAACGTTGGCCGATTGATCAGCCAACAACTCAGTGAAAAGGGCGAGGAGGTTGTTGCAGGTATCCGGAAGCCTGAGCAAGCAGCCTTTTTTGAAGACCATCAGATTAAGACAGCCCATGTTGACTTACTTGGCCGACCAGAAGAACTTGGTGTCACACTGGATGGTTTTGACGCCGTTATTTTTACGGCGGGCTCTGGCGGGAAGACCGGGGATGATATGACCCTGTTAGTCGATCTTGACGGTGCTGTTAAAAGTATGCAGGCGGCTCAAATTGCGGGCGTTAAGCGCTATGTGATGGTTAGTGCATTGTGGGCAGAAGATCGTAATCGCTGGAGTGATGCTATTCGGCCGTACTATGCTGCGAAATTTTATGCGGATGAGTGGTTACGGTATAGAACCGATTTAGATTACACGATTGTGGAACCTGGAGCACTCACTTTTGATGAGGGTACTGGTAAAATCAATACTAGCGGCTTAGAAGGCGGTTCAGTCGCTCGTGAGGACGTTGCTCGTACAGTCGTTGCCTCATTAGACCAGCCTGGAACTATTAATAAGACAATTCCACTGATTACCGGTGAAACACCGATTGAAGAAGCCTTAAAAAACATTTAAGCCACAGGTATGTGCCTATCTTTCAGAATGATCAGGGTTTATAGTGATGAACAGAGAAACAAAATGACTACCAATCACTTTTGAAGGAGGGGGTTTCAATGACAAATTATTCTCAATGGTTGCCCTATCTTGCCTACGTATTTCTAGTGATGATAGGGATAGGGACTCTAGCTGGTCAAAAGCGAACGGTAGGCCAAATGGTCACCATCGTCACGTTTGGTGTTTACCTTGCCATTGTGGGTTATTTGACGTTAACACCAACTTCATATGCATTTGGCAGTGTTCCAACAATGCGACCGTTTTGGGTTGGTAATGCGCCAACTAACCCAATTCCATTTCGTGGTATCGAGATGGATTTCTACCTGAATATTTTGATGATGGTGCCCATGGGCGTTTATTTAAGATTATTGTGTAAAGCCGATTTTCGCCAAATTATTGGTATTGGTGTTTTAATTGGTTTAGGTATCGAAAGTACTCAGTTTATTTTGGATAGCTTTCTGCAAATGTCACGTTGGGTTGATATTAACGATATTATTACCAATGCGGGCGGTGTCGTAATTGGCTACGCAGTGGTCTTGCTGTTACAGCATTCGCCACTAAAACGGCTGGTGAGATATTTTTCAATTAGCTCATTGAGATTTACAAAATAAAAGTATTAAAAAAGCGGCTGGCCGAAAAATCGACCAGCCGCTTTTTTGATTGTTTTATTGTTCTTCATACCATGGATAGTGGAACATACCGTCACGGTCGACACGCTCGTAAGTGTGGGCACCGAAGTAGTCTCGTTGTGCTTGCAAGAGGTTAGCAGGCAAGACTGCTGAACGATATGAATCATAGTAAGTAATCGCAGCACTGAATGATGGCACTGGGACACCCATCTTCACAGCTAAAGCAACAACTTCACGCGTTGATTCTTGATACTTCGCAGCAATATCTTTGAAGTAGTCATCTAGCAATAAGTTAGTCAAATCAGGTTTCTTGTCGTAAGCATCGGTGATGTTTTGTAGGAAACGTGCACGGATGATGCAACCAGCGCGCCAGATTTGAGCTAATTGACCATATTGTAAGTTCCAGCCGTAAGCTTCTGAAGCGAACCGTAGTTGCTCGAAGCCTTGAGCGTAACTCATGATCTTACTGAAGTAGAGGGCTTGGCGAATCTTTTCAACCATTTCCTTTTTGTCACCAATCTCTTCGTTAGCTTTTGGTGCAGCTAAAGTCTTAGAAGCGGCAACACGTTCATCCTTCATCATTGAGATGTAACGGGCATAAACGGCTTCAGTGATCACTGATTGTGGTACCTGAACGTTCAAAGCATCTTCTGAACTCCACTTACCAGTACCCTTGTTGTTACCACGATCCAAGATCATATCAACGATTGGTTTAGTCTTGTCATCGCCAAGATCATCTTTACGGCTCAAAATATCAGCTGTGATTTCGATCAAGTAACTGTCAAGTTCACCCTTGTTCCATTCCTTAAAGATATCAGCCATATCATCAACGGAAATGCCTAAAACGTTACGCATAATGTTGTAGCTTTCGTCAATGAGTTCCTCATCGCCGTATTCGATACCGTTATGCACCATTTTGACATAGTGACCAGCACCATTAGGGCCAATGTAAGTGACACAAGGTTTGCCATCTTGGGTGGCTTTTGCTGAAATTTGTTCTAGAATTGGGGCAACTAAATCGTAGGCTTCTTTTTGACCACCAGGCATTAACGATGGTCCTTGGAGGGCACCCAGTTCACCACCGGAAACACCCATACCGATAAAGTTGATCCCTGATTTATCAAGTTTTGCGTTACGTGCCATCGTATCGTGGAAGTTAGTGTTACCACCATCAATTAAAACATCACCCTTGTCGAGTAACGGAATTAATTCATCGATAACAGCGTCAGTTGGCTTACCAGCTTTAACCATCAAAAGAATACGACGTGGCTTTTCTAGTGAATCAACGAATTCTTCAATCGTGTGACTAGGAACCAAGTTCTTGTCGCTGTGATCTTTCATCACCTGATCAGTCTTTGAAGCCGTACGGTTATAAATACCAACAGTGAAGCCGCGGCTTTCGATATTAAGGGCTAAGTTCTTACCCATAACAGCCATCCCGACAACACCGATATTTGCTAATTTATCTGCCATTACAAACCTTCCTTTTAATAAAATAGTAATTGTAGCACAGCCTTAGTTTAACATTTCACAATTGGAATGTGAAGAAACAGCTCCGATTTAGGACATAAAAAAATAAGTTGTAAACTTAATGTTTTGTTGAAGGGAAGTGCTTTCAAATATTTTATAGCAGTATGAAACTAATAAAATTTCACAAGTGATGAATAGTTCAAAATAGACGATAAAAGACCCGCAATTCTTAGAATCAAGAACTGCGGATCTCTTAGTTTAATCTCAATTAATTACTTGTTTAAACGGTATACCCATTGACGGTGATCGCGTTGGATCAATTCGTCAGCAGATGCAGGGCCCATTGAACCTGGGGTGTAGTTAGGGAACTGTGGTTGTTGCAAGTCCCAAACCTTACGAATTTGGTCCACGAAGCGCCATGCATAGGAAACTTCTTGCCAACTTGAGAAGTTGGTACCGTCACCCTTCATAACGTCATGAAGTAGGCGTTCGTATGGTTCTGGAGTAGCTTTTGAATCCTTAGCATCAACGAAGTAGTCCAAATTGATTGGTTCAGTTTGGAAACCTTGACCGTTAGTCTTAGCGTTCAGACGTAGTGAGAAACCAGCGTGTGGTTCGATGTACATCGTCAAAACGTTAGCTTCAAGCGGTGCGTTGTGGTTTTGTGGGAATGAGAAGATGTCGATGAGCGGCTTCTTGAAGACAACGTCCACGCGGGTGAACTTGTCAGCTAACATCTTACCAGTCCGGATGTAGAATGGGGTACCTGACCAACGGTAGTTATCAAACAATAACTTACCAGCAACGAAGGTATCGTTGTTTGAATCGTGAGGGACATTGTCCTCATCACGGTAGGCACGTTGGCTATCGCCGGGGCCATATTGACCACGGACGAAGTTAGTTGAAGCTTCAGCAACGTTGTAAACCCGAAGTGAACGTAATGCCTTCACTTTTTCAGCACGGATATCAACATCGGTGAAGGAAACAGGTTGTTCCATGGCAAGCAAGCTGACGATTTGCATAATATGGTTTTGAACCATGTCACGTAAGGCACCGGAGTTGTCATAGTATGAAGCACGTTCCTCAACACCCAGTTTTTCGGATAATGTCACTTGAATGTTGTCAATGTAACGGTTGTTCCAGAGAGATTCAATCAAAGTGTTACCAAAACGAACAGCTTCGATGTTTTGAATCATTTCCTTACCTAAGTAGTGGTCGATTCGGAAAATTTGTTTTTCATCGAATGACTTGCTTAAGGCGTCGTTTAATTGTTTAGCTGAGTCAAAGTCACGACCGAATGGTTTTTCAATCACAACACGGTCAAAGCCTTCAGTGTCGGTCAAACCTTCAGTCTTTAAGAAACCAGCAACGGTACCGAAGAATGATGGTGCAAGTGAAAGATAGAAGATCCGGTTGCCGTTTAATTCATACTTCTTGTCCAAGGCATCCGCACGGTTCTTCAAAACTTGATAATGTTCCTTGTCGGTAACATCGTGTGCTTCGTAAACAAAGCGTGAAACAAACTTTTCAGCATCTTTGTCAGTCTTAGTGGTTCCAAGTGACTTACGCACTTGGTCCCGGAATTGTTCATCCGTTAGTTTTTCACGAGAAGTTCCGAGAACGGCAAAATGTTCTCTTAAAGTTCCTTTTTTATATAAGTTATACATGGAAGGATAAAGTTTCCGGTAAGCTAGGTCACCAGTCCCGCCGAAGAAGATAAATAGTGAAGTTCTTTCTGCAGCCAATACAGTCACTCCTTAAATTTTGTGAGGTAAAGTAGTCATTGACGAGTGCGCCGTAGACAAAACGATATCGTCTAGACCACTCGTGTCGAAATTATTATATAACAAATTCCTAGTAAATAAAGGGAATTAAGAAAAGTTTCTTGAACAAGTTGATCACTTAAATAAAATATCGGCTATAAACCTTTATGAAAAAAGCTTTCATATAAAACAACAATTTTGAAAGAAAATTTTAGAAAACAAAATTTCAACTTGGAAATGGCCTTCATTTTATCCGAAACAGCGCAACAAGCCAATTGAAAATTCTCAGTTTAATGACATTATTAAGGATAATACTGGTGCGTTAAGCGTATTTATGGGCTAATTTAGCTCCAGCAGCGGCAGCAATGGCAGCGATGATATCATCTAAGAAGGTATTGACTCCCTTACCCTGAACGGTATCCAGCCGCTTTAGGATACCGTGTTTTTCGCGGTCGAGATAGCCAAAATTAGTGGTTGCAATTTTACCGTAGATACCAGAGATGCCTCCTTCGGCAAGCAACTCGTCTACACCAAAGACCCCCGCGTCGTTTTCAACGATACTTTGCAACGGTTCGGGCAGTTCTTTTTGGGTTGCCAATTTGTCCAAAGCAATCCCCACCATGGCATTGTTCATGACTTCTCGCTTATGGAGCACATCGATAACGGCTGACATGGCTTCCTCTTCTTGAAGTTCGGGAATGAATTGCAGCTGCATCTGATAAGTGATTGATGCGATGTCCTCAAGCTTAATGTTTTTACTTTCGAAGTAAGCGATGATACTGTCATAGGCGGCAGTATCTGGATACTTAAAGTTTCGGTTATTCAACTTCATCATCCTTTCGAAAAGACGTTACTTCCAGTGTACCAAAAAAGGGCAGCTGATAGGTGTTTAAACCTGTAATAGATGGTAAAATAGAAACAATTTAGTCGCATTTAGAGAAGGGGTGGCACCATGGGCGTTATTCGAATTAATAATCTAAAGTTTCATACCTTTAACGGTGTATTTCCTGAAGAACGAAAAAATGGTCAGCAGTTAGCGATTGATGTTGCCTTGAACTATCCAATTGAAGCACGGGTTCAGCACGATGAACTGGACGAAACGATCAGTTACGCGGATGTGAATGCAACGATCGATAAATTTGTTCATACGCATTCTTATAAGCTGATTGAATCACTCGCTAATGAACTTTTAAAGCTGTTGCTAAAGGATTTTCCAATGGCGACCAAGATTACGCTTAAAATTCGTAAGTACAGTGTTCCCATGCCAGGAATATTTGATAATGTCGAAATTGAAGTGTCAGGTGAAAATCGTGAGTGAGCAAGTTTATTTAAGCATCGGGTCAAATATTGGTGATCGATTGGCCAACTTAACGCAAGCAGTTAACTTACTTCAAGCTGACCCAGCAGTTCAAATTAAAGCCGTTTCTTCGGTTTACGAAACGCAGCCGTGGGGTAATTTGGATCAAGCTAATTTCTATAATATTGCAGTGTCACTAACCACCGCGCTTGATCCGCAAGGGTTATTGGTTTTGCTCCACGACATTGAGCAAGCGGGTCATCGTCGCCGGTTAAAACATTGGGGTCCCCGAACGATTGATTTAGATATCGTCTATTGGGGTGATCGTCAGATTGAGACACCAGACCTAACCGTGCCACATCCACGAGCATCTGAGCGTAACTTTGTGTTACTGCCAGTACAGGAAATTGCTGGTCATGATTTGAAAGTGAAGGTCCAAGTAGAGGCTGCCTTACAGCAAAAAGCCGATCAAAGTTGGATTAAAAAAGTAGAAGGGGTCACCATAAACTATGATAAATGACGCAAATCAGAAAAAAATTGAAGAAGCAGTAAAGATGATTTTGGAGGCCGTTGGCGAAGATCCTGAGCGTGACGGTCTCGTTGAAACGCCGGGTCGGGTTGCCCGGATGTACAGTGAAGTCTTTTCGTCAGTTAACGCGCCGGCATTTGATAACTACAAACTCTTTCCAGTGGACGAAACCACCGAAATGGTGCTGATCAAAGATATTTCCTTTTATTCCATGTGTGAACATCACTTGCTGCCATTTTTCGGGACAGTAGATGTGGCCTATATCCCTAACCATCAGCGGGTAATGGGACTCAGTAAGATTCCCCGATTGATTGACTACTGTGCTAAGCGACCAAACGTGCAGGAGCGGATGACGGTCAACATTGCTAAGGAACTTACGCGGATTCTTGACCCACAAGGGATTGCAGTGTCGGTCTCGGCTCGGCATATGTGCATGGAAATGCGCGGTGTTGAAAAAACTGGCAGTCAAACCGAAACCAGCTATTATACTGGTGCCTTTAAGACGGACCATGAATTAAAACAGGAATTCTTGCAACGAATTAACGGGTGATGGCAATGAATCAAAATACGGTTCATGAAATGTATGTTCAATTAATTGATCAGTTCAATCAAGCACGGTTAGTGGGCGATAATAACCGGGTACCGTTATTGCGGAAAATTGTGGCCGCTCTGGACAATCCGGATCAGCACTACCACGTTATCCACATTGCCGGCACCAATGGTAAGGGGTCTACTGGCGCAATGTTAAGTGCTATTTTGGAGGCGCAAGGTTATCAAGTGGGGCGGTTTAACAGCCCCGCTATTTTAAACGACCGGGAGCAAATTCAGTTTAATCATCAGTGGATCACAGAAGCCGCCTTTATTGATAGCTATCACGAAATTAAGCCAGTGGTGAAACGACTTGGATTGTCTATCACTGACATTTCAATTTTTGAATGGCAGTTCTTGATCAGTCTTATTTGGTATCGTAACCAACGAGCTGACTACGTGATTTTAGAAGCTGGTCTGGGTGGCTTAACGGATGCCACTAACGCCATCAGTGCGCCGCAACTAACGGTGTTTACAAAGATTGCCATGGACCACATGCAGATCTTAGGGGATACACTGACTAAGATTGCGATTCAAAAATCAAAGATCATTAAGCCAGGAACTTCTGCGGTGACGCTGGCTGATCAGAAACCAGAAGCGTTCAAAGTACTGCAAAAAGAAGCGCAAAATCAGGGCGTTTCCCTGACAGCTCCGAAAACAACCGCCACCGTTTTAACTCGCAGTTTCAGCGGCATGACGGTTGACCTACATAGTGAAATATTTGACTGGTCAGCGCTTAAGTTGAACGTAGCTGGGGACTTTCAGGTTCAAAATTTAACCCTCGTTTTAACGGCGATTGCGGTGCTGAAAAGGCACAATGTTCGCATCACGGATGAAGCTGTGAGAACTGGCTTGCAGCAGGTTCAGTTACCAGATCGGCTGTCTATTATCTCGCAACACCCACTAATTGTTGTTGATGTGGCCCACAATCCGGATGGCATGACGGCGTTGACAAATAGCCTAAAACAGCTGGCAAAACAGTATTCACTTACTTGGGTGGTGGGCTTTTTAGCCGATAAGGCAGTGACACCCATGTTGCAACTGTTATTACCACTGGCGGATCACGTACTGACGGTAACACCAGATAATCCCAAACGGGCATTACCCGGAGATGAGTTGGCTAGTCAGATACGGATCATTTCCCCTAAAGTTGATGTTCAGGTGATGGCTAGTATGCCGCAAGCCATGCAAACTGCTCGGGAAACACTGCCCAAAAACGGTATGATCGTGGTGGCTGGATCCTTTTACGTGGCTCGCAAACTAGCGGCAATGGAGGTTGATCATGACTGAGTGGCTGATTGCATCAAATAATGAATTTAAAACACGCGATTTGATTAAATGTTTGGCCTTCTATGGCATTCAGGCAGTTCCTTATACGGATGAACTGCCTAAATTGCATTTTCCGGCAGAGCAAACCGACAGTTATGAGGCCAATGCATTACATAAAGCTCAATTTTTGGCTAGTCATACGACTAAGGGTGTTATCGCTGATGATAGCGGGATTGAAGTCCCTGCACTTGGTGAACATTTAGGCGTTACCACCAAACGGGAACTGCATCGAGACGTGTCTCATAGCGATAACCAAACGATTTTAAACGTAATGCAAGGCCAGGATGACCGTCGAGCGACAATGGTCAGTACGTTGGTGGCTATTGCGCCGAGTCAAGCACCAGTGACCGCAGTTGGACGCGTTAGTGGTACCATAGCAACGCAAACCCGCGGAACGAATTCCACCGGATTTGATAAACTATTTATTTTACCCCATCAGCAAGGTACATTGGCTGAAATGTCTGATGAGAAACGATTACCACTGACCCATCGAGGTCGTGCAGCTAAGCAATTAGCGGCAGAATTGAGAGGAGTTTGATCCATGCAAATTCGAGAATTGACCAATCAGTTTCAAGAAGCAACTGATTTTCAGAGCCAAGCTTTATACCAACTGGCCCAGCAGCAACGATTGATTGCGCTGTTTTTTACGTCACTTGCGGTATCAGAGCAGACGGAACTGCAAAAACGGTTACGTCAATTAGACGCTGTGATGGTGGTGAGCGACGGCGATGTTTTTGGTCTATTAAAACTACCCGCACTGCGGTTGTTGACTCAGCATTGGCCGACTTGGTTTTCGGATGATCATACTGGTGAACAAACCTTAAAGCGAATTTTGACTAAGCACGATTTAGATTGGCAGGTTGCTGGTAAACGGTTTAAACTTCGTGATACCTCAATGATCTACGGCATTATGAATATTACGCCTGATTCGTTTTACGATGGCGGTCGGTACACGACCATGGATACGGTGCTGGCTCACGTTTCGGAAATGCTAGAGGCGGGGGCAGACGTCATCGAAGTCAACGGTCAAACCACGCGGCCAGGATACACTGAGGTGACACCTGAAGTTGAAATTGAACGGACGATTCCGTACATTAAAGCCATTGCCAGTCGTTTTCCTGAAGCGGTACTGGCCATCGATACTTATAAAGTACCCGTCATGGATGCTGCCATTGATGCTGGTGTAGCGATTATTAACGATGTGAACAGCTTTACGGATGATCCGGCCAAGCTAAAACTGATGGCGCAATCTAATGTGGGCTTATTGACGATGCTGAATGGTCGCAACTTTGACTTTAAAATCATGACGGATGAAGCTCATCAGTTCTTTGAGAATAACTTAAACGATCTCACTGCAGCGGGAATTGACCGTGACCGTATCGCCATTGATCAAGGATTAGGCTACGCTAACGCTCAGGTTAAAAATGACGATCAAGATTACGTCATTATGAATAACACAGACCAGTTCAATGACCTTGAGCGGCCGATGATGGTGGCCGTTTCGCGGAAGGGTTACATGGCGAAACTATTGGGCTTAAAGAAAGATGAACGGTTACCAATGACGTTAGTGAGTGAAGTAGCCATGATGCAAAAGGGCGGTAAAATTATTCGAGTACACGATGTGAAAGAAACTCGCCAAATGGTGACCTTGCTTGATCGTATCAACCAGGGTTATTGGTTAGCCTAGCAATCTCGACCGGCTCGTTGCTTGTCAGGATAAAAGTTCACAAAGTGAGAATACAATAAAATGTTGACTAACATTTCTCAATATGTTTTAATGAAAACAATCTAAATGAGAAGGGATTAATGACAATGACGACACAGTTAGCTCAAGTTAATGCGTATTGGTACGGTTATTACTTTAGTTAGCGTCCGCAGCTTTAAATGCGGACGCTGAAGCAATCGCGTTCGCGTCTAAAGCAAGCCGTCAATTTGTCGTGCCAGCTAGACGTGAAGATACTAGCTGGACCATGGTTGATTCCACAAAGGAAGCAATGAAGCCAGCTAGGTTGTCTAGCTGGCTTTTTTCGTACCAAAATTAAGGAGTGACTAAAATGATGGAAACAAATGAAAATGATTCAGGCGCGTGGCAACCCAGCGAATTAACTGCCGCTCGTCAGCAGATCAACGATATTGATGACCAAATCGTGAAACTTTTAGCACAACGCTTTGAAGCCGTCACGAAGGTAAATGAAGCTAAGGCAGCTGCCAATCTACCGATTATGGATCACAACCGGGAAGACCAGGTACTCGACCGGGTGACAAGCACGGATCCTAATCCGGAAACGAAGCTCTATATGCGCAATATTTTTGCGACCATCATGAAAAACTCTAGGGACTATCAAGACTACTTAACTAAAACTAACCAAACACACTAAAGGGGACTATACAAGATGAATTACTTAACAGCGGGAGAATCTCACGGACCGCAACTGACAGGCATTATTGAAGGCTTACCGGCTGGCTTATTATTGGATATTGATGCTATTAACGACCAGTTAGCTGCTCGACAAGGTGGCTATGGTCGTGGCAGTCGCCAAAAAATTGAACACGATCAAGTGACCATTGTTGGTGGTGTTCGCCACAAGAAGACCATGGGCTCACCCATTGCGCTAGTGGTGAACAATCGTGATCATGCACATTGGGGTAAGATTATGGACCCCGTGGCGGATGAAACGGCGGAGAATTCACTGCGAACGGTGGAACGCCCACGCCCAGGCCACGCTGATTTGGTTGGTGGGATGAAGTACAACCACCGTGACTTGAGAAACGTTTTGGAACGCTCTAGTGCTCGAGAAACAGCCATGCGAGTCGCTATTGGTGCCATCTGTGAACAGTTTCTACAGCAATTAGGAATCGATATTGTGGGCTATGTCCAGCAGATTGGTCCGGTTACTGCGGATGATCAATCACCATTAGATGTTGCTCATATCAAGGACTTGATTAGCCAAAATGATTTACGTATCGTTCAGGCAAACAAAGTCGACGACATTCATATGCTGATCGACCAAACAAAGAAGGACGGCGACACGCTTGGCGGAATCGTTCGAGTGGTAGCCACCAACGTACCAGCTGGATTAGGCAGCTACATTAGCTGGGATACCAAGCTAGATGGCAAGATTGCAGCGGCGGTCATGGGCGTTAATGCCATGAAGGGCGTTGAGATCGGTGATGGCTTCAAGGCAGCCACGAGTTTTGGCAGCCAAGTCATGGATGAAATTGATTGGCACGAAGGTGAGGGCTTTACCCGTGAATCCGATCATTTGGGCGGATTTGAAGGCGGTATGACTAACGGGATGCCCGTAATCGTGAAAGCAGCAATGAAACCAATTCCAACGCTCTACAAGCCACTGCAAAGTGTCGATGTTGAAACCAAAGAAGTCAAGAAGGCTAGTGTTGAGCGTTCTGATACCACGGCCATCGTGCCAGCTTCCATCGTTATCGAAAGCGTGGTGGCCATTGAATTAGCCAAGGCCATCACAGATACCTTCGACGGCAGTAATATGGTACGTTTAAAGGCGCAGTTAAAGGCTTACCGAGAAGAATTGGAAAACTACTAAGGGGGTATCAGTCTTGAGAACACTAAAAAGTCAACCAGCAGAAGGATTACATGGTGAATTGACAGTTCCTGGTGATAAGAGTATTTCTCACCGTGGCATTATGTTGGGGGCAATCAGTGAAGGAACTACTACACTGACGCATTTTCTGACTTCCGCAGACTGCTTATCAACGTTAGCCGCTTTTCAGCAGTTGGGTGTGCCGATTGAACGTGAAGGGACAACGGTGACGGTCCATGGTGTTGGTTTGCACGGTTTGAAACCTAGCAAGGATCCTCTTGATATGGGGAATTCTGGGACCACCACCCGTCTGATTATGGGCTTACTGGCTGGTCAGCCATTCAGTACGACCTTGATGGGGGATGCCTCCTTATCCAAACGGCCTATGCGACGGGTGAGCGATCCGCTGGCAGCCATGGGCGCTGACATTACCACTACAGATGGGCATTTACCGGTGACCATTAACGGGCAAAAATTACACGCGGTTGATTATCAGCTCAAAGTGGCTAGTGCGCAGGTGAAAAGCGCGCTGATTCTAGCCGCGTTGCAGGCAGATGAACTCTCAACGTTGACGGAACTATTACCGACTCGGGATCATACGGAGCGGATGTTGACGGCTTTTGGTGGCGCGATTTCTACGGCGGATGATGGGTTAACCATCACCGTTCAGCCGCAACCACAGCTAAAGGGTCAATCAATGACAGTTCCTGGTGATATGTCATCAGCTGCCTTCTTTATGACGGCAGCGAGTCTTGTGCCAGGTTCTCAAATTACATTAAAGGATGTTGGCCTGAATAAAACCCGGACTGGTTTACTGGCTATTTTAAACGCTATGGGTGGCGATATTTCGGTTGAATCTGAACCGACGACTGGGGAACCCATTGGTGACCTCACGATTCGTTCAGCGGATTTAAAGCCCATCAATATTGGTAAGGAACAAATTCCAGCAGTGATTGATGAACTACCATTAGTGGCACTTTTAGCTGCCAAGGCTAATGGTATCAGTCGAATCACGGGTGCCGAAGAGTTAAGGGTCAAAGAAACTGACCGTATTAGTGCTATTGTGACTGAATTTAAGAAGCTAGGCATCGATATTGAAGAATTATCAGATGGTTTTGTTATTGATGGTCGCAAGCCTTGGCACGTTGTGGATCCCGTCTTGGATGCCCATGATGACCACCGAATCGGGATGGTACTTGGAATTGCAGCGTTGCTGGTTGATCAGCCTTTGCAGTTGCAGGGGGCTGACAGTGTCCGAATTTCCTATCCAGAATTTTTCGATGATCTAGACAAACTACTGTAATGAGGTGATTGGCATGACAACGGTATTGATAAGCGGTTTGGGGCTGATAGGCAGCTCATTGGCTCGCATCATGAAGAAAAGTGAGGTCCAGCCAACGATTTTGGGGGACGACCCCAACGATGATACCAGCCAGTTTCTGCTGGGTCAGGGGATCATTGATGAACGGGTGACACTGTTAAACGCAGCGTCACGCGCGGATATCATTGTGCTCGCTGGCCCAGTTTCAGTGATTATTGATCAATTAGCGCGACTAGCTAATGTAAAATTAAAACCAGGCGTGCTGGTGACAGATGTTGGCAGCACTAAGACGCAGGTCATGGCCGCTTCACAGCTTTTACAGCAGCAACACATCGGCTTCATGGGCGGACATCCTATGGCCGGTTCCCACAAAACGGGTGGTCGAGCTGGCCGAGAAGATTTATTTGATAATGCTACATATTTTATGGTCGATGGTTCGCAGACGGTGGCGCAAACAGCGCAATTTAAAGCCTGTCTCAAGCCGGCAAAATTACGCTGGGTGAATGTGTCAGCGGAGGCACATGATGGCTTAGTGAGCGAGATTAGCCACGTACCGCACGTGTTAGCAGCCAACCTGGTTAATACCGCTGATCACCAGTTAAAACATGACTCAGTCGGACTCAGTGCCGCTGCGGGTGGATTCAAGAGTACGACCCGAATTGCCGGTGCTGACCCGACCATGTGGACAGCCATCATGCTAAGCAACTCTGAGGCCATTAGTGAACAGCTGACAACTTATATGGATCAGTTAAAGCAGATTCAAGCAGCCATTGAAACGCACGATACCGAAAAAATTTACCAATTCTTTGCACATGCCAAGACAGTTAGAGAACGTTTAGATCAAGGAGAGGAGAAATAATGAGAGCGATTTTAGTTGGCTTCATGGGTAGTGGTAAAACCACTGTCGGCGAGCTGTTAGCCCAACGGCTGCACCTCACTCATCGGGATTTGGATGACGTGATTGTGGAACGTGCTGGCAAAACGATTCAACAAATTTTTGACGATGAAGGTGAGGCTGCCTTTCGCCAACTGGAACACGACGTCTTAGCCGATACACTTGTGAACAGTAAAGGTATTTTATCAACTGGTGGTGGCACACCAATTCAAACGGCAAACTATGAGCTGTTACGTAAAAGCGATGTGCCGGTTATTCTACTCAACGTTAAGCCGGAGACGGTTTTGTCCCGGCTATCGGATGATGGACAGCGGCCACTGGTCAAAGAACTTGGCGTAGATGGCTTACTTGGTCTGAAGCAAAAGCGGGATGCCAGGTACCATGAAGTGAGCGATGTGGAAATTGATACGGATGATCTGACACCGGCCGAAGTTGTTGATGTAATTTTAGCAAACGTTCATTTTAAAAATCACAGTCACGATGCAGTATAGGTGAGTTCAAGATGGAATTAATTAGTATTTCGTTAGGTAAATTGGATCAGATGAAGCGTCAGCGTTACAGTGATGGTACGGGAATCAATTATCTGGTTAATAAAAGCCCGTTTCGAGAGAACCAGTACGGCGTTCATTTAGAACTGGTAGACAGCGATGGTAAAGTGTATCAAAAAATTGAAGTGTATTTTAAACCTGATCAATTAATATCCGAACCTTTTGAGGCTAATGGGCGGCAGTATCGAATAACGTTGGTTAAGTAGTTTTGACGCTGTTAAGGTAGACAAAAACGGCTAGTCATAAATTTCCATTTTGGAAATCTATGACTAGTCGTTTTTTAGTGACGATTAGTTTTGGACTGCGTTAACGATGAAGATCTGTGACTTATAATCACCATCTGAAGCACCTTGCATCGTGTCAGGATGCAACATTAGGCCAGCGTTCATTAATTCAGCACCGTAAAATTTTTCGGTGAGTTGATTAACGGTATATAACTGATCAGGAATCAATCCCCGAAACTTTAACCGTTGGTATGGACCGTTAGGATGATTCAGGATTTGATACCAGCCAGCAACGGCTTTTTGCTGATCCGCACTGACGACTTCCCAACTGACGATATTGCCTTGTTTTTCGAAGGGACTATCAATTCGATAAAACTTGCCAAATTGGAATAACTGCCGGTATTGTTTGTAAAAAGCAACTTGTGAGGCGACCTGTTGCTGTTCCTCTTCAGTTAACTTGGTGATGTCGAGTTCATAGCCTAAATCGCCAAAGAAGGCGACGTTTCCGCGAGTATCAAATGGCGTTACCCGTCCAGTTTGTTCATTAGGGACAGCAGAAACGTGGGCGCCCATCATAGTTTGCGGGTAGCCGTATGAAGTTCCAAACTGAATCTTCAAACGTTCAACAGCATCGGTATCATCGCTGACCCATGCTTGCGGTGCGTAATACATCATGCCTAGGTCATAGCGACCACCACCGGCTGCACAAGACTCGATTAAAACGTCTGGAAAGGCAGTAGTTACACGTTCGTATAGCTGATAAACGCCTAACATGTACCGATGACCCATCTCCTGTTGCTGATGAGGTGGCAATTTTTGACCAAACATATCGGTAATGTTTCGATTCATGTCCCATTTGATGTAGTCTAAGCCCGTTTTCTTGATCATATTACCGACCATCTGGAAAACGTAATCGACTACTTCAGGCCGGCTTAAATCTAAGACAAACTGGTTGCGGCTTGGCGTCTTTTGCCGGTTAGGTGCGGCAATCAACCAATCTGGGTGCTGCTCATAGAGCGTACTGTCAATGGAAATCATTTCTGGTTCAAACCACAAACCAAATTTCATGTCCATGTCGTGGACTTGGGTGACTAGGTGTGCTAACCCCTTTGGAAATTTCTTCGGGTTTTCAAACCAGTCGCCCAGTGAACTCCGGTCATTATTCCGGTGGCCGTACCAGCCATCGTCGAGGACAAACATTTCAATGCCGAGCTGCTTCGCTTTTTTCACGATTTTCAGCAGTTTTTCCTCATCAAAGTCGAAGTAGGTGGCTTCCCAGTTATTGATTACGATTGGTCGCTGCTTCTGCGAAAAACGGGGGTTAACCAAGTGTTTCTGATAAAAATCTGCCATTTGCTGACTCAATTGATTCATCCCGTTTGACGTATAACTCATGATTGATTCTGGAGTTTGGAATGTTTTGCCAGCATCAATTTGCCAAGAAAACTCGTTTGGATTGATACCAACTAAAATTCGGGTGGTATCATAGTGATCAACTTCAACCTGATCCATAAAGTTACCAGAGTAAACCAGGTTGAAACCGAATGCTTCTCCCTGGTCATCAGTTGTCTGTGGTCTTGCTAAGATGAAGAACGGGTTTTGTTGGTGGCTGGATGCGTAACGTAAACTACTAATGCTTTGAACGCCACTTCGTAATGGCGTCCGAATCAACTGACGTTCCCGGGTCCAAGCACCAGAAAACTGAATCATGTCGTATGAGGCATCTGGTAAATCCAGTTCGCTGCTATAAGCGGCCGTTAGAGTTACCGGCTGCTGACCATTATTTTCAAATTTGCTGCTACGTATCAGAATGTCCTGATGCGGAAAGATAGTATAGTTCAGCTTTAACGTCATTGCCGTTACTTTATCAGTTAGGACAATGGTTAGGGTCTGAGCATCATCGTTGGTATCATCAAAGGTTGACGGCATCTCTGGTAAGCGGCTCTTTCCAGTGGTCAGTTCATATTTGCTGAACCGGAATTCAGAAATCCGACTGCCGTTTGGTTCTTCGATTTGATAAGCGGGATACCTAAAATCGCCGGTACCAAGGTCCGCATACTCCTGCTTGAGCATTTCCAGTTGAAAATCAGGTTGATCAAGTGTTAAAGCAGGCATTGAGCCGCGTTCTTCGCGTGTACTTAAGTTAACGTAGCTTGATTTAACAGGAATTTGTTTGCCACAGTATAGCTGACCCAGTTCACCATTTGACATGACATAAAAGATGTAGCTCATATTTGCCGTTTGCAAGTGAAACACGTTGTCATTAACAAAGATTGCCATGCATTAAACTCCTTTCTGTTCATTCACCTAGAGGTTAAGTGATTTAAATGGCTTATTCGGTAGGCGCGGAGAGATTCAGAACTTCGTCGCCATGTTTAACGTTGCCACTTTGCTGCAAACAATTGAAGTTACTGATCTTATCACCATTGGTAATCACGGCCATCACAGTATCATCATAGCCGGCCTTTTTCAAAATCAGTGGAGAGAATTCAATCAACAGGTCGCCTTTTTTAACGGCTTGCCCCTTCTTAATTTGACTGACAAAACCAGTTCCACGCATTTTCACTGTATCCACACCAATGTGAATCAGACTAAGCGTGCCATTTGCAGCTTTTAAGCCAACTGCATGCCGAGTAGGGAAGGTCGCTTCGATCACACCGTCAAAGGGTGCATAAACGTGACCATCACTTGGTTTGATGGCAAATCCTTTACCCATCTTGCCACTGGCAAAGTTAGTTTCACCAACGCCGTTTAGAGGGACTACTTCACCATCAACTGGTGCGACGTAAGATAATGTTTGCTCATTTACGTCTTCGCGGATGTCACTCATTGACTCAGCATCACTGTTTAGGTGCTTGTGCCAGGTCTTTTCTAGTTCATCCACAATTTCCGCGTGTTCTTTTTCATCAAGCGTTACTTTCTTCCAGAAAGTAAATGTGCCAAGCAAAATGAGAATGGCGGGGACACCAAACATCATTAATTTAAAGACCATTTGACCGTGCGTCGTGATATCACTAGCAGATGCACCACTGGTCATCCCAGCCCAAACGGCAGTTAAGCCAACCACACCGTTAGAAACGGCACCACCAAATTTATCCAATAATGGTCGAACTGAAAGGGTCAGTGACTCGTCTCGGTGCCCATTCTTGAGTTGTCCATATTCAACAGAATCAGATAAAATCATCAGTACAACTAAGAAGATCAAGGTTTGAGGAACGTAGAACAAAACGGCAGCGGTTAGAACGATTGGTAATGAACTGCCGGCAAAGAAGAATAGCAAAACCCCAAATAGCATGACGATAATTGAGAGGAAGAATACGCGTCGACGACTAAACTTTTGTGCCAATGAAGGGAAGGTCAATACTGAGAAGATACCAATAATTGCATTTAACGAAGCCAAAAAACTAAACTCAGCAGGCTTCCCCAAGATATACGTAAAGTAATATAGTTCGAGTGAGTTTAAAATAGCGATTCCTGTCGTATATAAGCAGTAAGTCAATGCCATCCACATTAACTGGTCGTTACTCAATAAAACTTTGAAGACGCCTTTGAAGGTTGTTTTTTCTTTGTTTTCACGTAATTCAGAATGTTTTTCCTTGGTTCCCAAACCAACGGCGATTGCTGAAATCCAGGAAGTTAAACCAATGATCACGGCAAAGAAGAACCAGCCCCGGTTATCGCCCTGGCCGTTGTTAGAGTTGATGGAGAAGAATAACACCAGTGGCATGACGATGATTCCAACGATGTTAGCACCGATGTTGGAGCCAACACGAGCAAATGTTGCGGTTTTTTCACGTTCAGCAGAATCAAAAGAGATGGCAGGAATCATTGACCAGAAGCCAACGTCCTTAAACGAATAGAAGATATCCATGGTAATGTAGAAAACCGCGAATAAAATCAAATATAAAATTGGGTTGGAAACGTTTAGGCCGCCCATATTAGTAAATAGGATGATTAACATCACGGAACCAACCGTCCCACCAGCAACCACCCAAGGCTTAAAGTGACCCCAACGAGTATCCGTGTTGTCGATGGTATTGCCGATAAATGGGTCAATCACTAATTCAACGAACCTTAAAATCATAATGATGGTTGTAATATAACCAATCATCCGAGCATTTTGCCCACCACTGCTCTTATCAAATAAATGAGAAGTAACAAACATAATGAAATAAGTTGATAATGTTGCATAAAACATATCATGTCCAAACGCACCAAATGAATAAGATAGTCTAGACGTGATCCGTTTACGCTTGTCTGACGGTGACATCGTAGTGTCTGCCATAGAAAAGGCCTCCTAATAAAGTTAGAATCAATAATCTACAGTTCTAAAAGTAAGCGTTTTCAAATAAAATGTCAATAATATTTATTAAATTTATTTTTTATTGCATTAAAGTTTAACAGTGATTTACTAAATTGATTTTAAAGGCATCTCAGTAGATGCTATTAAAGATCAATAGATCTGGGGGTATTAAAAAGCCTATTCCGCGGTTTTACGGAATAGGCTTTATTCACGTTAAATTCTGGCATCTACCGAGTTTGTCACACAGCTTAGATGTTTTTAAATTCTGTAAAATTATTTTTCTGTTTCATCATGGATTGGGTAAGTATCGCCTTTACCGAATCGTCCTGGTATTTCTGTTCGCACTGACCAGTCACGATTTGTAGCGACTAAATTTTTGATTTGATTAATAGCCGTAATGCCCAGTTCTTCTTTCGGCAGCCATATGCTTGTTAACACCGGCGTTAAGAAGGAAGCGAGCTTAATACCGTCAAAACTAATGATCGATATGTCCTTACCAGGCATAATATTGTGTTCCCGGAGACCCTTTATTACACCAATAGCCAGTGGGTCAGAGGCAACTAATAGCGCGCCAATTTTTACCTGAGATTCAACTAATAATTCTTCAATCGCCGTCAAACCTGCCTGACTGGACCAAGACGTTAGCTTCAGTAGCTCTTCCTGTTGCCTGATTGCTGCCCAGTCGTGGTAAGCAGACGTACGTGGATCATCAACGATTTTTTCGACTGATCCATTACTTCTTAATTCTAAGCGGTTACCACCAATAAAGGCGATTGGACCATCAGTATCCGCGCTTAATTTATCCAAAGCCATACGTGTTAAAGCATATAAATTAGTGCCAATGGTATCGACATTGCTATCATCGCTTTTGACATCATCAATGATGACGATGTTTTTGTTATAAGCTTTAAATCTCATAATGGCATTTGAAGACAACGACCCTAAGATGATAACGGCATCAAAGTCAGCAACGACACTGGGTTTAATGCCGTTTTGAATTCGAAAAATATTTTGAATTGCAACTGATTCTTTGGCGGCGGTTTCGTAGATGCCCTTTCGGATAAAGTGCCAATATTCATCTTCGGTTTCTTCTTGCAACGTTAACGTTGTAATCAGAGCGCATGTCAGTACATGGTTGCTGGTATCTTTGTGCTGAACGGGCTCATAACCAACTTCAGCAGCAATCTTTTTAACTTTTTCGATTGTTTCAGAGGCAACTGCTTGTTTCTTGTTTGGATTTAATGCCCGTGATACCGTTCCTGGTGAGACATTAGCCAGTTTTGCAATTTCTCTAATAGTTGGCATTGCACGTCACGCTTTCTAAAAATTTATTAAACGAATTAAACATTTGATATTATTATACAACGTTTCTTAATCTGGTAAAAGAAATACCTTTATGTGCCATATCAATTTCAAGTATTTCGATAAGGATAAATTAAATAAAAATCATCGCTGTTTCCAAAAAGATATTAAAAACTCCTAAAACCTTGTCGTAATCACTAGCAACCTCATGACGAACAGGTTATACTCATCAATGCTATTAGAATTCGCTAGTCAAGGCGGATATACACAAGGAGAGACACAAATGAAGAAATTAGTCGTTTTATCAGGTAGCTTAATTGCTGCATTTAGCTTGCTGGGAGCCGGCGCCATGACGCAGACTCAGGCATCAGCTAAGACAACCGTTGCTGCAGGCAGTCCTAGCCTGTCAATCAACAAAATTTATTCAAGCTCAACATCAGTATCAGGTAAGGCCAGCAAGGGTGTTAAAGTCATTGTTGAAAACAGCAAGAAGAAACAAATTGCCAGCTCAACAGCATCCAAAACTACCGGTAAATACACTGTAAAGTTGCCAGCTAAGCAAAAGGCAGGCACTAAGCTTTACGTTTACGCCAAGGCTTCTAATGGTCATTACTTCTACCGAATCATGACGGTTCAAGCAACTGCGTCATCAAAGACTACGACTAAGAAGACAACTTCAACCAAGAAGAACACATCTTCTAAGACGACTTCAAAAACAACCTCAAAGACCACTTCAAAATCAAATACACCAAGCACACCAACAGGTACTTGGAAGTCAACCAGTAACAAAGGCTGGACGATGAAGTTTACTTTCAGCCAAAAGACTGGTTTGAATGAATATACTTACCAAGGTAAGAAATCAACTCACGTTTTGAAGAATGCACGTTACAGCGTTGATGCTAAAACACCTGGTTTCTGGAAGATCAGTGCCACTGCTAAGGGCGGTGCCAAGTCGACCTTCTACATGCGTTTTTCTAGCAAGAAGCAATTTGTTCTAGTAAACAGCAAGAACCAAGTGATCAACACTTCAGTTGGTAAAGCACCAGCTGGGCACTATACGTTTAAATTACAATAATATAGAGTGTGAAAACAAGCGTTTAAAGAGTGGAGTATAAGGGTTCGAAACGGAAATTTCCTGATCTTTAGGGAATTTTTGTTTCGAACCCTTATATGCAACTCTTTGCTTGTTTGAACACGTTTTGAAACATGTTTCAAAACTCGATAGAAACACAAAAAACTATTTCGGCGTTCTTTGTCGGAATAGTTTTTTGTGTTTTTTGGCCGGAAGCTGAGTTGTGGAATGTTTTGACTAAATTGAAATATTAAACAGCCTACGCAAGCCCCCTAATTGCTTGCTTACACGTCTTTGTTTGGTACAATCAGTTTAGGTCAAGAAATCAGAGGGGAGCGTATCATAATATGAAAGCTATTGGTGCAACTGCAGATCAGCAGTTAATTAATATCACGTTACCGAAACCCACCGCAAGTTCTAATCAAGTGTTGGTTCAGGTGGACGCCGTGTCGGTTAATCCGGTGGATACTAAGCTGAAAGAGGCTGTTAACGAAAGCACCGCACCCAAAATACTGGGTTATGATGCGGTCGGCAAAGTGGTTGAAACGGGTAAAGAGGTCACCAAGTTCAAGGTTGGCGACCGGATCTTTTATGCCGGCAGTTCTCAGGTTGCTGGTGCCAATGCTGAGTATCAGCTAGTGGATGAACGACTAGCCAGTTTGGCACCACGGTCGTTAACTGCAGCCGAGATTGCTGCCATGCCGCTAACAGCTTTAACTGCTTATGAGCTATTATTTGAAAAAATGCAGTTTGTGGGTAAGGCTAATCAGAATCAAAAACGTACCCTATTGATTATCAACGGTGCTGGCGGTGTGGGATCTATCATGTCGCAGCTGGCGCACTGGGCTGGCATTACCGTTTTAGCAACCAGCAGTCCTAAGCATTTTGATTGGTTAAAAGAAAATAAGGTAGATCATCCCTTGGATTACCATGAAGATTTATTAAGGGAAATCCATGACTTAGGCTATACGTCACTGGATGGGATCGCTATCTTGTATAATCCTGCAGACTACTTTGATTTAGCTGCCGAATTGGTTAAGCCTTTCGGACACATTGGCTCGATTGTCGGCAGTCCGGTAGATTTACCGCTGTATAAAATTAAAAATAAGGCTGCCAGTTTTGATTGGGAGTACATGTTTGCGAAAAGTGATGCGGATTACAACGTCAATAGTCAGGGGAAGACTTTGCAGCTGATTGCTCGTCTACTTGATCAGGGTGTGCTAACTACCACGCTCACTAAAGTTTTAACGGATGGTATTAACGCAGAGAGTCTAACTCATGCTCACGAACTGGTCAGTCAAGGCAAAATTCACGGTAAGCTGGTCTTAACTGGTGAATTTAATGCGCCAGCAGAAGACCAGAGTGATCAGAAATGATTGCCACTAGAAAAGAAGTTCGTTTGCCCGCACTTTTCATTGCTAACTTAATGCTAAACACCGGTGCAGCCTTTATGTGGCCGCTAACAACGGTATACATGAATAAAACACTCGGCGAATCACTTACTACTGCAGGTGCTGTGTTGCTGATCATGTCGTTAATGATGATGGTGGGTAATTACGTTGGTGGTATTTTGTTTGATCGCTGGTCACCCTATTTAACGGGGATACTGGGTGCTGGCATATCACTTGTGGGAATGATTCTACTAATCTTTTTCCATGGGTGGCCGATCTTCGCAATTCTACTTGTGATCGTCGGTTTTGGTGATGGTATCAGTTTGACCGTTGGCAATTCGTTTGCGGCGACCATCAAAAGTACGTCGATCCGTAAAGTTTTTAACTTGATGTATATTGCATTAAACGTTGGTGTGGTCATCGGAACATTACTGGTAGGTTATTTGCTGGATTATGGTGTGACCGTCGTTTTTGCGGTAACAACGCTGTGCTATATTTTACTTTTTGGGCTCATGGTGACTGAATTTAAAGTTGATGTAAATAGTTCAAAGAGTGAGCGTCAGGAAAACGGGCAGGTTCCCAAGATAAACTTACAAGTGATTTGGTGGATCTGCATAATGGTTTTTGCCATCTATGCCAGTTATTCACTTTGGGAAAGTGTCCTGTCGGTGCACATGACGAATCTGCACATTCAATTTAAGGATTATAGCTTCTTGTGGACCATGAACGGCTTTTTAATCGTGTTTGGACAGCCAGTGATGAACCGATTATTTAGTAGTCATCGATTGGCGACTCAGGTTGGACTCGGCGTTTCTATTTTTGCCCTGTCGTTTTTTGGCCTGATCTTTGCCAGTCAGTATTCTGCCTTTGTAATCATTATGATCGTTTTGACGATTGGTGAAATGATTGGTTTTCCAGGTTTGCCAGCTTGGATTGACGGTCTAGCGGAAAACGGAAGTAAGGGAAAATACCAAGGCATGTATAACGTAGCGATTTCCCTTGGCAGGGCGATTGGGCCGCTGTTTGGTGGCTTGATGATTGACTACTTCAGCTATCGGGCGCTGTTTTTATGCGTGGGCTTAGCCATGCTGCTGTCACTTGGTGGTGTATTGATCAGCCATCGGCGATTATCTGAGTAAAAAATTAGTCAGTTTCTTCAAATAGAAAAACTGACTAATTTTTTGATTTGGGTTAATTTTTGTACCCTACAAATCTACCTTAAATCCCTGTTGTTTAATCACCTGAAGAAGTTCGGCCCGCAGCTTAGGATCGCGCTGCAGTTCTTGAACAATGTGCTGACTGAAAGTGGTGTTTTTCAGATGACTGTTACGGTGAGCGTAGTAGTCAGCCGTTGTCTTGTCATAGGCTGCTAATTGTGCATCAAAATCAGCTGGCAGCGCATACTGATTACTGAAGTGCATGAGCGGTTGCGGTAATCGTGGCTTTAAACCAGGTTGTTCTGCCGGATGACCAATGGCAATTCCCAACAGTGGAAAAGTCAGTTCTGGCAAGTTTAATAACGTGATGATCCGCTGTGAATGGTTCAAAATACTGCCCATAATCGTGCTGCCTAAGCCAATACTTTCACCAGCAGTCACAATGGCTTCGGCTGCGATAGCAACGTCGAAGGTGCTGGCGAGAAACTTGTCGAAGGAACGTAGAATTGTCGTATCGGCATGAGCAGCTTCAGCAATTTTCAAATTCCGGTGCTGATCGGCAACTAACATGAAGTAGTGGCCGCTTTTTTCCAGCCAGTGGTGACCAGTAATATCTCCCAGTTCTTGTTTGATGGCTGGGTCAGTAATACTGATGATGCTGTATTGCTGGGCGAAGGTACTCGTAGCAGCGTGTTGAGCAGCTGCTACTAAAGTGGTAATTTCGTCGTTAGTCAGCGGTTGGTCGGTAAATTGGCGAATACTGCGATGTTGATTAAGTAGCGTTAAAATATCGTTAGACAAAATATCGTCTCCTTATAAGTTCAAAAATTGAAGTCGTTCAACTAGTTTTTTGTACACCCGTGCTTCATCAGCAGGGACCCCACGTAGTTCGTAGTCATCGATAAATGGAGCGTCAAATTTTTCACAATATCGACGTGCAGTGAGACAATACTGTTCATTGAAATTTTTATTACCGCTGCCAACAACACCAATCAGTTGTTTTGCATTGTCGTGGTAATCGATGTATTCTCCCATCACGTTCGTCATTAGTTCCTTAACACCATTATCGATACCGTTACCACCATCCAGATAAGTGGGAACGAAGCAGAAGAAGGGCTTTGTTTCATCAGCGAAATCAGTCTGTTCTGAAATTTCGGTTGCTTCAATTTCTGGTAAGCCCTTATTTTTGACGTGTTGCGCGAATGCATAGCGGGTTAAGTGTTCAACAAAGTTACGCGTATTCCCCTCAATTGAAATAAATAAAATTCGTATGGGATCCATAGTGTTTTTCCTCCAAATTATCGATATAATGGTAGATGTTGTGTTAATCGTATAGATGATACATACTGGTAGTATTATCAGTTAATTTTAGCCATATATAGGATTGAAAGCAAGCAGCAGAAGTTTTGTGATTTGTGTGCTTGTCAATTATGATAGATATATCATAGCAGAGATAGTTAATGATTATAGAGGTGAGAGAATGGCAGAGAAACAGGATTTAAGGGTTCGGCGGACAAACGAACAAATTACACGAGCTTTCTTTGGTTTACTCAAAGAAAAGGGATTCAAGACCATGACAGTGCAAGATATCAGTAAACGAGCACGTATTGGCCGGTCAACTTTTTATAGTCATTATTACGATAAATATGATTTGCTGGAGAAATTAGTCGCAGAATACACGGAAGTTTTCCGGAAAATTGTGGATCAGCGGTTTAGTATACATACACCAGAAATTGGCTCCAATACCGTTAAAGTGCTGATTCTTGCGCTGACTCAATACCGCGAGATCCTGTTGCAGCTGTTTGATATTCACACTGAAACGGCGGATCTAGAACGCAACTTCAAGCGGATTTTGCGCACAACAGCCTACCAGTATTTCCAGCACGTAGACTTGCCAAGTGAGATTGATTTACCGTTAGATTATTTGAGCGATCTTTACGCCAGTAACGTGATGTTATTTTTACTTTGGCAATTACGGCATGGTAAAAACGATTCCGTGATTCAGTTTGGCGATCGACTGCAGGAATTTGTTTTGAATCCAACTCAGGGCATTTAATAGTGGTGTTCAAAAAATAGGAAGCTGTGACAAAACTCGGTAGATTCCAGAATTTAACGCCAATAAAGCCTATTCCGAAAAGTTC
>NZ_BAAKGN010000036.1:0-99898 GCF_059704265.1 Secundilactobacillus sp. MJ173 | reverse complement strand
ATTAGCTTTTTTGTTGGCTATTTAAAGATTTTCATACAGTTTAATGAGTCCCTGTGTGCCATCATCACCGAGCCCTTTTTCGTCAACCATTGTTTCGTAGAGCTCTTTGGCTAACTTAGTGGCTGGTAAATCCAGCTTCATTTTATCCGCTTCATCTAACGCGATTCGCAAATCTTTTAGGAAATGCTTAGCGAAAAAGCCAGGCGTGTAATCACCCTTAAGGATTCGAGGCGCATAGTTATCCATGCTCCAGTTATCGGCGCCACCGCTACTTAATGTATCTAAGACATCCGTCATATTCAAGCCGGCATGCTGGGCGTACACCATCATTTCAACGGTGCCAGTCATGGTACCAGCAATCATGATTTGATTAGCCATCTTGGTATGCTGACCCTTTCCCGCTGGCCCGAACAAATGAACCTTTTGCCCAACCAACTCAAGTAACGGCTTCGCTGCGTCATAAGTTGCCTGATCACCACCGACCATCACCGTCAAGGTAGCGTTTTTAGCCCCAACGTCACCACCCGAAACCGGTGCATCTAGTGCGTGGGCATTAAGTTCTTCAGCCTTGGCAGCAATCTTTTCCGCCAATGTCGGGGTACTAGTGGTCATATCAACCACTGTCTTACCTGCTGTTAGCGTACTAAAGATACCTTGATCACCAAAATAAATCGACTCAACATCAGTTGGATAACCTACCATCGAAAAAATGACATCCGCCTGCTGTGCGACTTTAGCAGGTGTATCTGCCCAAGTTGCGCCCTTTGCGACTAACGCATCCGTCTTCGATTTGGTCCGGTTGTAAACCACTAGCTCATGACCGGCATCTAACAGATGACCCGCAATGGCACCACCCATGACACCCGTACCGATAAATCCTAATTTCATAAATAAAGCCCCCTAATTGGTTGCTAATTTTTTATCTAAATACTTGGCTAACTTTTCTTTAGGATACACGCCCGTCACTTTTTCGACAGCTTTACCATCGCGGAAAAGGACTAGGCTTGGAATACTCATCACTTTGTAATTCATGGCTAAATCTTGATTATGTTCCACATTCAATTTGCCAAATTTGATGCGATCCCCATACGTCGATTCTAACTGTTCAAGAACTGGGTCCATCATTTTACATGGTGCACACCAGTCGGCCCAAAAATCAACGAGGACCATCCCAGTAGCGGTTTCTGCTGCTAAATTATCCTTAGTTATCGTGACTGCCATCTGCTGTCCGTTTCCCCTTTCTTCGAATAAAGTGAATAATCAATGTGAGCACGACTGCACCTAGGACCACGAGTCCAAAGGCCGTCGCCGAAATTTCAATATCAATCATCGGAATACTTACAAATAACTTAATGGCAATCAGAGCAATCAATGCATATGCCATTGGTTCGAGTTCCGGAATGAACCGCATTAATCTGATAATCAGTTCAGCCACACCACGCATTGCCAAAATTCCAATCAAACCACCAACTAAAACAATGACTGGATTGGATGAAATCGCTAGCGAAGCAAGTACCGAATCGATTGAAAAGACAATATCCATTAATTCAATTTGTATAACCACCGACCAAAACAGCGGGATACGCCTTTTTTTACCGGAGACCAGTTTACGTGTATGCTTGACCCGCGACTTAGAGAAATATTGAATCGTTAAGAAGAGCAGATATCCCGCTCCCAAAACCTTAATTTCCCAGAAATTAATCAGGTAAACGCCCATCCCAATAATCAGGAAGCGGAAAATATAGGCACCCCAGATACCGTAAAAAAGCGATTTTTCACGCAGTTCCTTAGTAGGCAGCGCTTGGGTCTGTGCGGCTAATACCACCGCATTATCCACTGAAAGTAAACATTCAATCAGTACCAAGGAAAAAATCACCAGCCAATCACTACCTGAACTGATGACGGTTTCCCAATTATGCAAATCAAAAAATGGTCCGTAAAGCTTTCCGATTAGATCAAACAATCTAACACATCTCTCCTATCGTGGTCTTAATATTTGTATCATACAGAAATCACCCAAGGGTATCAAGTAGGGAGTTGGATATTTTAGTAACCATCAAACCGATTCAAACTATAAGTGTTAATGACATTGACCAACTTCTTGGCGTAAGAAGGATCCGTTGCATAACCGTTCTGCTGAAGCAGTTTCGCCGCAGTGCGGTAATTAGTGACATTGGCTGGTAAAAACTGCTGCGCAACTACCGCGTCATGGTCTAAAATTGCTGACTGCAAGTTGGGGTAAACACGGAAGTTGGCGTTGATGCGTTCCTCTTTACCGTTAACATATTCAGTAGTCGGAAATGACTTTGTGTGCCCATTATAGCTGCCCTTGATGCCAAACGGATTCTTTGCGTCTTGGTACAACTGAGAATGGCCCCAATTGGATTCAATGATCGCTTGAGCAACCACGATACTTGGTAACACCTGATGGTTATCCTTATAAACGTTGATTGCGGGTTTAGCCACCGAATCAATAAACTGACGTTGCTGTCGCTGTTCCGGTGTCTCCGTGTTAGCTGGCTTACTGGTTTGCGTCTGCTGGTTAGCTAGGTAATGATCCATGACGTAGCGGACACCCAAGCCGCCGCCAATGACAAATAAAGCTAACAAAAAGATTAAGGTCGCAACCCCCTGTGAATTATTCTTTTTACTACGGCGTTTTTTCTTGGCCAAAAACTGTGTCTCCATTCATCAAAATTATTGTTAATCCTAAGCTTAGTTTAACATGTCCTCTCGTTGACTAAGAATTAATAATTCATTAATTTAAACTGAATGTCTGTAACTGATCCGGAATGTGGTAAATCACCGGTGCTGTTCGTTCCAGCATCTCTGGTGTCAATTGCAGTTTAACGATTCCTAATCGGTTATAGGACTCATAGTAATAAGACAATGACTCCGTGACCGTTGCCGCCCGATAAATCGAATAGTTCTGCTGATAGGCCGTACTCTTAGGAACACATACCCCATTCAACAAATGCCACATACTGATGATACCCGCGTCTTCATCTGCAGGCTGATTTGTTCTTTCTTTGTAGTATGCTGCCCGAATAAATCGAGAACCCGGTGTGTATGATCCAGCTGGAACCTTCTTGCCCGAAAAACTGCCTGTAGTTACCCGTGGTGTATTCAACGGCACCGTACCAGCCTCAAATTCCGGCGTAAAAGTCATATAGTCCTTAAGCTGGCTAAGTTGCCGTTCAAAATCATAGGCGTTGGTCAAGATACCCAAGGGATTCTCGTATATCTTAAGCGGTTTTTCCGAAGTTTCAATGGCAACGATTCGTCCCGTAGCATCTGACGCAACGAAATGTAGTTCGGGGTAACCATAGGGTTTAAAGGCCCGTTCACCACTCATTAACTGGATTTCATTCATGTGTGCTTCGATTTCTGCGATTGATTTAAAATGGCCAAGCAGGTACAGCGGTAATTCAAAGGGCGCAATGGAATGCTTATTTAAATCTGGCTGGTGATCAAACAGTGCACCATTAGCGAAGGTCAGTTTTTGGACGCTTAGACCAAATTCGTTGATGCCATCAGAAATATCAATTTCTTCATCATGAGCACCACCACTGCCAATAATGGCGTAACGGTTTTGATAAGCTTGGTTATCATATACTGAACGCCAGTGATATTGACGAGGAACAAATACCGGACCGGCACCTGTTGAATGCCAATCCATCGTTCTTCCCAATACATGTGTCCCATCCAGCGCGATTTGATAGATACTCGTACACATATTGTCACTACCCCTTTGGTTGACTGAGTTGCCTTAAGATCTTTTCGAATTGTTCATCAATTTGTTTTTGTGCCCTTTCAGAAATCCGTTGATTAGGCTGCGCTTTTTTGAGAATCGGTTCTGCAACCTTTAAATAGGTAAACAAAACTTGGCTGACGTCTAAATGATAATCGGCAGCTAATTGTTTCGCAATTGAAAAACGCTGATTTGTATTTAATCCGGCATAACGACTTTGATATTGGTTTGACATGGTCATTTCACACCCTTCATTTCAAGAAAACCAATTATAAGCAAAAGTTGACCTAATTAATAGTATTTTGAATTGAATTCATTTTCACAATAGATAATCTAGCTAAATAGTCCCGCTACAGAGTGTCTGCCGGCTGAAATGTTAATTATTTCAATTTTAAGAATTGAAACACAAACCCCTATCGGCTATGTTAATATAGTAGTTATATATATGCGCCATCAGTGGCGACATTTTAAGGGAGATATTATTCAATGAAAGAGCGGATACGTCAGTTACACAATCAACGAATCTTTTCATTGCTGCTATGGCTCATTGCAATCTTTGTTGCAATTGTGATGATGCCTAACACCTCTGATCTGATTCAATCTAAAGGTCAGCCGCAGTTGGCTAATAACAGTCAGCCTATGGTGGCCCGAAGTATGCAGAACACCTGGGGAAGAAACCAATCTGGTGCTTCACACGTCACCGTGGTCTTCAATAATCCCAACGGTAAGCTGACTGCCACACAACAGTCTAAAATCGATGAGACTATTCAACGCCTGACTGAAAAAGAAAAAACCTATGGCATTCAGTCGATTCAAACCATGACCACGAATCCTACGGCCAAAAGTCAGTTCTACTCTAAAGATGGTTCCACCGAAACCGTTCAGTTAGCGATTGCTCAAAACCAGGGTGATTCCCGCGTGCTTGCTAAACAGCTACGCACACAGATTCGAACGGCTGGGCTGTCAACTTATCTGACTAGTCCAGAACTGGTTAATGATGCCGCAAATGAAAACATTAGCCGCGTTACGACCCTTGCAGCTATCCTTGGTTTCATACTAAGCTTACTGATCATTGGTGTCATCTTTAAATCCTTGATTGCACCTTTGATTTCAACATTATCGATGCTGATGATGTACGCTGTTTCCTTAGGTGTCGTCAATAATTTGGCCAGTCGTACCAGTTTTCCATATTCTGAATACCTGCCATTATTAACCCTATTACTGACATTAATACTGGGTACTTTAGGCCATTACTACCTCTTCAACGCATTCAAACAGAACGTCGCAGCTGGCCAAGATGGCATCGAAGCAACGACGCACAGTGTTCATTCTGTTCGTAACTTCTTGTTGATTCTCGGGGGCACACTGACGATTATTTTTGCCAGCTTCTACGCCTTCAGCTTCTCAACGATTCGGGCCATGTCTGGCTTAGCCATCGTTACGATCATTACCATGATTGGTCTTTACACCATTGCCCCAATTTTTATGCAGCTCTTAGGCGAACGCTTCTTCTGGCCAGCTGTTGACCTGCCTTCACGGCCACACCGTTTCTGGAATTGGATGGCTCGTTTCGGCCTCTGGCAACCTTTCGTTGCAATCATTGCGGTGTTGTACGTTGTCGGGCCATTTGCCATTTTATACCGAGATAACTTGAATTTCTCGGCAGCTAAAACGGTCGCTCCTACTAATGAAGCAATTGCTGGTATGCGTGTGCTCAACGCCCACTTTGGTGAAGGTAAGGCAACACCAATCACCGTTTACATTCGCAGCAACAACCGGGTCGATAACGAAAAGGCCCTTCTCCAAATCGATAATTTAACTTCTAAACTGCAGTCGATGCCCGGTGTTTCCGGTGTCACTTCACTGACTCAGCCAAACGGCCAGCCAATGAACGAATACTACGTGAACACACAGTTGAACCAAATGAATATGACGCTAAAGGGTGCGACTGATCAGCTTTCACAACTTCAATCAGACCTTAAAGGTAACCGTTCTGACCTGAGTCAAGTCAAGCTGAGTGAATCGGCTGACAAGCTTGATAGTCTGGTTTCGAAAACTAACCAGCTGGCAGATGATACCAGTACCGTCCGTTCACAAGTCTCTGAAGTTGCTGGACGAGCTAGTGTTTCACAAAGCTCATCGGCCTCCAGTCGCGTAAGAAACTATCAACGCCTGCTTAGTTTGGTTACTAGTCAGCTTCAGACCGTTGCAAGCAACATGCGGGTCTTAAACGACGAAGCGACCTCAGCAGGTAATGACGGTCAAGCAGTTCAATCGAACGTTTCAGATTACGCTTCTCAAGTTTCATCCGTTCAAGACAGCTTAAAGAAAACTACTTCCAGTTTGAACGGTCTAATCAAGTCTTATAACAATATCTACAGTTATTTATCAGCGTTACAAGCTTCGGATGCTGCTAAGGTTTACTACATTACCCCTGAACAATTGACGGGCATGCAGTTCCAGCAGTCATTGCTAAGCAACACCAGCCAAGATTATAAAACCACTCAGCTGCAGGTTTATCTGAAGAATTCTGCTGCTAGTGATAATAATTCGACTACGATTAAGCAGTTACAGTCTGAAGTAAACACGCAATTGCAAGGAACTACCTTAGGCAAGGCTAAGATTGCTTACACCGGTCAGCCAGTTGTTCAACACACGATTGAACAGTCTGTCAGAGCTAATGCCGGTTGGCTAATCTTGACCATTGGCGTCATTACCTTCTTGATTGTGGCCCTTCTAAGCGGCTCAGTCTTACAGCCAATCTACTGGCTGTTTACTTTGGCATTGGCTGTTATGGGCGGCGTTCAGCTCGCACAGCTTACTAGCCACTTCATGTCCGGTGATCCGAACTTCAACTGGCAAGTACCACTAATTGCCGCTGTTCCGTTACTCATCATCAGTGTCAGTTTACTGATTCAGCTCGCAATCAGCTATCGGTTTAAAGAAGCTACGATGCTAGACTGGCTGTTACCAGGTGTCAGCTCACTGGGTCAAATCATTCGTTACCAAGTCTTTACGGTATTGGTGATCTGCCTGGTCATGTTCAGTGTTAACTTTGCACCACTGACACAAGCAGGCTTAATCATTTTGTTTGCAACGGCCATCTTTGACATTATCCTACCAATTATCGTGACATCAGTTGGTAAGCTAACCATCACGTTGCCTTCGAAACGGCCCCACTTGAAACGACATGCAAGATAACGAGTCATTAATAAAAAACACTATCTCGATAATTTCGGGATAGTGTTTTTTATCTTCTATTAGTTGCCATTAACTGGTCGTACTTCGTAACTGGCCTGACCGTTCTCATACAAACCATATAAGATCTGGGTCCTAGCTTTATCAAAGTAGCCCAGATTTAAAAATACCTTATCATCCACTACCTCTACACCATTAAACGCAGCTTGAAAGAATTTCCTAGACAATGAAAGCTCTTTTTCAATGCTACTCATCTTTTCCACGGCTGCTGGAAGCCGGTACCCTTCATCCAGTAACTTTTTAATGATACTTACTTGAAGAAAAGTATGAAAGTCATAGACACGCGCCTTATTTTGATCATCTCTGGTAATGGCTGATATATACTCACGCTGCTCCCAGTAACGGAGCTGACGGGATGATACACCAGTCATTCGACTCAGTTCACCAATTCGAAATACAAATTTATCAAAATTAACTATGTTGGGAATTTGATACTTCATCTCATAACCGCCTCTCAGGATTTGCATCCTTATTATTCCACATTCTGACTTAATGAGCAAAGTTACTTGTCTCAAGACCTCGAATTACCAGAAAAGTTTGGATAGTATTGTGAAATTATTACGTAAATTACAGATTGATATAGATTGTTTAACGTCATTGACACTACTTTGTTACATAACTGAAATAATTAACACGTACACTTATTGTTGTACATAAAAGACGGATAAGTTAGGGGTTTTTGTTCAATGAAGAATTTAATCACGAAGAGTATTATTGCCATTGCGGCATTCTTTAGTTTCGCAGTTGCTGGTGCACAGGCGACAACAGCGCATGCTGCAAGCACGGACGCAACTTACAGTACCGTTTATACGACAGCTAAGAGTAAGCTGGGTCACCCATATGTTTGGGGCGCAACTGGTCCTTACTCATTTGACTGTTCTGGGTTCACTAGCTATGTTTACAAGAAAGCTGCTAAGATTACAATTCCTCGAACTGCCCAAGCACAATACAATGCTTACAAGCATGTTAGCGGTTCTAACGTTAAAAAGGGTGACCTAGTCTTCTTTGGTTACAGTACCCGTAGTATTAGCCACGTTGGCTTGTACGTTGGTAACGGCAAGATGATCGATGCTCAAAACCGCGGTGTGGTGAAAGAAAAGGTTCACGCACCATGGTGGCACGTTGTTGGTTACGCACACGTCACTGATTTTAGTACGGATGCATCTCAAAATTAATTCACACATATAACAAAAGCTTGATTGTTGGTTTTAAACCGACGATCAAGCTTTTTTAATCTCATGTTTTAAAAACACCTTACCTGTTACTACAGTTGTTTAACCATCTTCACGTGTTTAATACCGACTTCTTCAAACGGTTCACCGGTTTGCTTAAAGCCCAATCGATCATACAAGCCGATAGCCGTTGCTTGCGCATTGAGTTCTACTTGAGTTCCAGGTGTCATTTCTGCAATCACCTGCTGTAGCAATGCCATGGCACACCCGCGGTGACGAAACGACTTCAACGTTGCTACCCGTTGAATATGGACGACCTGATCCTCATAACGGATTCTAGCAGTCACCACTGGCTGCCCGTCAACGTAGCCAACATAGTGGGTCGTCTGAGTATCTAGACCATCAAACTCTAACTGGGCTGAAATGCCCTGTTCCTTCACAAAAACAGCTTGCCGAATACTGGCCGCATCCGTGTATACCTGATTATTTGTGTTTTCGGCTGACTCAATTTTCATCGCTCACACTCCTTATTCGTTATATTATACCGCACTTTTAAAGAGCGAAATCCGCGGGGTTTGAGTATTGATATGCTATACTGGTGGCAAGAAAATTACGAAAGCAGGCGGGCGTTGTGCAAACTCATCACATTTCACTTTTGACAAAAAACGCTAAGCAGAACATTCAGTTTTACACACATGTTCTAGGTTTACGACTAGTTAAAAATTCCGTTAACCAGGAAAACATTCACATTCGACACCTATTCTATGGCGATTATTTGGGCACACCTGGCTCAGTGATTACCTTTTTCGTATTACCGTTACTCGGCCATCGAACAGATGGTAATCATTTTATCAACGGCATTCGTTTAGCCATTCCAACTGGTAGTAAAACTTTCTGGCAAGATCGACTTTCTAACGCAGGTGTTACCGTGACCGAAGCTGACGGTAATCTGACGTTCGATGATCCTGACCAAATCCCCGTAACTATGGTGGAAACTGATCATCAGCTCACTGAGTGGCAGATTGTACCCAATAACGGCATCGACCCCAAGTACCAAATCTGTCGCTTCATGGGTACTGAACTACACGTGCCTGATGTCAGTGCTTCGCAGGCCTTCTTTGAAAAACTATTACACTTAACGGTAACCAATAACGTTGTTGAATTGGATGGCGCCGAACAAATCAAACTGGTTCAAACCACTGATTTTAGCCAAATAACACGCTTTGGTCGTGGCTCTATCGACCACGTGGCTTTACGAGTTGCAGACGAAGCAGAGTTACTACATTATTACCATCTAGCAGAAGAACAGGGCTGGAACATTGAAATGTACCGGGATCGTGGCTGGTTTAAGAGCCTCTATATTCGTGAACCTGGTGATAACCGGATCGAACTAGCCACCCCTACTCCCGGTTTTAGCCTTGACGAACCCATCCTGACACTTGGTAACAGTTTGGGGTTACCACCAAAATTTGAATCACTGCGACCGACCATTATGGACTACTATGCTAAGCAGAATGTTGATTTCAGCGACGATGGTGATTTGAGCTGGGATGCGGATGAATAAGTTGGTAATTGAATAACTGCATTTGCGACTGTTATGTAGCCTAATCAGGCTTCTCCAAGCAGAGTGCTGCATGTAACCACGTAATAACCAAAATCCAAACCCGGGATTTTCATTATCACGCGATTACACTCCGCACTCTAATCGCTTGGGTCCGCACCTTGCTTAATCGGGCTTCTCCAAGCAGAGTGCTGCACATAAGGGCGTCTCCGACAAAATTCCAAAGTTCACGGAATTTCATCGAAGACGCCCTTATGTTTCACACTCTACCCGCTTGGGTCCGCACCTTGTCTTAATCAGGCTTCTCCAAGCAGAGAGTTGCACAGAAGGGCGTCCAACAGAATTCCCAAGTTCACGGAATTCCGTTGGACGCCCTTCTGCTTCACTCTCTAAACGCTTGGATCCGCACCTTATCTTAATCAGGCTACCCCAAGCAAAGTGCTGCATGTAACCACAGCACAACCAAAATCCAAACCCGGGATTTTCGTTGTCCCGCGGTTACACTCCGCACTCTACCCGCTTGGGTCCGCACCTTGTTTATTTATTATAACTTTCCACAATCACATCATCATCGGTCAGCGTCAAGTTCGTCAGGCTGCCATTTGCTGGACGCACCGTCAAATCATACTTGCCACCGCCATACCGTTCCATCAGACTTAATAAAGTGTTACCGTGACTAATTAACAGTACATTGTCCCCATCCTTTAAGTCTGGATTACTTCGAATCAAATCAAAACCTTGATCCACCCGCTGCCAATATTCTTCGTTATTTTCAGCTTGGTGGAACGGATCAGCTTCCTTCAAGTAATCCTTAGCTTTGCCGATAGAATACTTCGTCACAATATCCTTAAAGGTTGGTAACCCATGAGGCGCACCCGCCAAATACCAAGCTTGTGCCATGTCATTACCTTCGTAATAACCATAAAACTCCTCACGGAAAAACATTGTTGTTTGCGCTTCTGTAACTGCCGAGGCATTATTTTCTTTTAAAATCAACTTTGCCGTATCCATGGCCCGAGTTGTATCACTGCAATAGGCCGCCTCAAAGTGAATGTCAGCTAGCCGTTTACCGGTAGCAACCGCACCATCAATCCCCTTTTGAGTGAGTGGTGAATTACTCCAGCCCTGTAATTTATTATAAATATTAAAATAAGTTTGCCCGTGACGGACAACGTATAAATTGAGTTTAGTCATTAAAAGACACCTCATTTCTTAAGTTACTTCAAGTATATCACCATCCGTAAGGAACAAAAGGATGAAAATGAAAGCGCTAACTAAAACAATTGACTTCTTATATTTTGCTAAATTTTACGACGAATACGGCACAACCCCCAAAAGTCTGCTAAACTAATGAACATTAAGAATTAATCTGTTGTAAAAAGGGGTCACTATTTTGCAGTTTATCAAGCGCTTATGGCGAAAAACGGACACGCGACTTGGTTTTGCCACCTTGTTGCTGGTCTGTTTTTGGCTGAAAACACTGCTCGCCTACTTCGTTGACTTTCACGTCACTCTCAACGATCCGCTGCAGGTAATTTTATACATCTTAAACCCGATTCCAACTGCAATTATTTTCTACAGCCTGGCGCTTTACATTAAGCGTACCCGGCTGTTTTATACGTCAATCATTGTATTGGATATCTTGAATACTGTGTTACTCTACCTAAACGTGATTTACTACCGTGAGTTTACTGACTTTATGACCGTTTCCACCATGTTAGGCTATAACAAAGTCAATCAGGGACTCAGCGGCAGTTCCATTGCACTCACCAACTTTCATGACATTTTCTTCTGGCTAGATTTGGTTGTCATCGTTATTTTACTGTTCACCAAACGGATTAAAACTGATGATCAAAAACTAAACTGGCGTGCAGGATTCGCCGTCACGTCGCTAGGCTTTCTAGCCTTTGGGTTAACTATGGCAGTCAGTGAAATGAACCGGCCACAGTTGATCACCAAGACCTTTGACCGCTCTTACGTGGTCAAATATCTCGGTTTAGACACCTTTACCCTCTATGATGGGATGAAGACTCAGCATAATAGCGATGTCCGTGCTACGGCCAAAAAATCGGAGTTAACGGACATTTTGAAGTTTGTCCACAAACATTATGCTAAGCCTAACCAGAATTACTATGGTAAAGCCAAGGGTAAAAACGTCATCGTGATTCATTTGGAAAGTTTCCAGCAGTTCATGATCGATAAAAAGGTTGATGGTAAAGAAGTGACACCGTTTTTAAACAAGCTTTACCATAGTCAATCAACCTATGCCTTTGACAACTTCTTCCATCAAGTTGGTCAAGGTAAAACCAGTGATGCAGAGAACATGTTGGAAACCAGCACTTACGGTTTACCTCAAGGGTCATTGTTTGCACAACTTGGTAGCGATAATACGTTCCAAGGTGCGCCATCGATCCTCAAACAAAAAGCCGGTTACTCCACTGCCGTATTCCATGGTAACGTCGCCAGTTTCTGGAATCGAAATAACACCTATAAAAATTTAGGTTACCAATATTTCTTTGATGCCAGTTACTACGATACTTCTGGCGATAAGTCACTTGGTTTTGGTTTGAAAGACAAGTTGCTGTTCAACGACTCCGTGAAGTATCTGCAACGCTTGCAACAGCCATTTTACGTGAAGTACCTGACTGTCACAAACCATTTTCCATTCTCCCTAGATAAAGAAGATCAGGATGATGGTTTTAAAGGCCCTGATACTGGTGATAAGACCGTTGACAACTACTTCAAGACCGCTCACTACCTAGACGAGTCTATCAAAGAATTTTACAGCTACCTGCACAAAACGGGACTAGATAAAAAGAGTATGGTTGTCTTATACGGTGACCACTACGGTATTTCTAATTCTGAAAACACCAGTTTGGCCAAGGCCTTGGGTAAGAATCCTAGTGACTGGACCGACTTTGACAACGCCCAGCTTCAGCGTGTGCCATTAATGTTCAACATGCCTGGTACCAAGGGCGGCTACATTAACCATACGTACGGTGGCGAAATTGATGTCTTACCAACGCTGTTACACTTACTAGGTATCAGCACGAAACAGTACATTCAGTTTGGGACTGATTTATTCTCAAAGGAACATGATACCGTGGTTGCCTTCAGAAATGAAGATTGGGTCAGTGACCGTTACACTTGCTTATCGGGCGCCGTTTATGACAATAAGACTGGTCAAGAGCTGCACCCGAATAAGAAACTGCAGGCCCAAATTAACAAGGTGCAAGCAAAGGTCAAGCACGAACTCAGCCTATCAGATTCCCTTAATCAGAAGAACTTGTTACGGTTCTATCATCCTAAGGGACTCAAAGCCGTTAACCCAGCAAAGTACAACTATGCCAATGGTTTAAGCAAGGAAATCAATATTGAACGTCGCTTAAAGGGTAAGTCTACCAGCCTCTTCAGTGAGAATGGTAATCAATCAACCCAATCAGATTACAAGACAAATGCGCCAGAGTTAAATCATAAGTCAACGGATACTAACCGAATCAAGATTACGAATCCGGACGCTAACAGTGGTGATAAGTAAATCGATCATACTAGTTTAAAAAAGCTGTTCCATAAGGCTATATTGATAAAAATTCCACTTGGTTTCTTGACTTCAAGACAATTTAAAGTTGGTTTTTGTTCAATACTTTAATCTAGTCTAAACCTGCGCCACAACTCAGATTCCGGCCATTTAACGCAAAAAAACGTATTCCGACAAAGTTCGCCGGAATACGCTTTTTTGCGTTAAATTCTGGAATCTACCGAGTTGTGTCACACTCTCTATATTTGAACGACATTATGTTTAAACTTATTCTAAATCAAACCGTCGCCGAGCTAAGCTACATAGGAACTCTGCCGTACCTTGCACACCCAGTGTATTACTATTAATCAGAATGTCCTTGTTCAACGGATCTTCAGGTCGACGTCCCGTATAGTTCAAGTGATATCGTTCGCGAGCACCATCAACATCTCGAATCATTTTTCGGGCAGTATTTGGTGACATTAAAAGCGTATCCACACAGTTTTGATAGCGATTTTCGTATGAAGAGTAGATAAAAATATTTAAACAGTCTGCATGTTTTCTTAATACATAATCTGAACAGCGACCAACAAAAATCGCATTTTGTTTATCAGCTAAATCACGAATAATCTGACTTTGAGTACGGAAAACATTATCTTGAATTTCGGATCGCGTATTTCCCAGTGGAAACTTCATCCGAAAAAAGCCTGAACTGGCGGTCTCTTCCGCGTTACTGACTTCTTTTACGGATAACTTCATTTTTTGAGCCGTTTGGTCGACAATGTCTCGATCATAATACTTAATGCCAAGAATTTCTGCCATTCTTTTTGCAATAGGCCGACCTAAACTCCCAAACTGTCTCGTAATGGTAATGGCATAAGTCATTTTTCAATCACCTTCCTAACGTTTATGGCACCTTGTTTAATTGCTTACTCTGACTTGGGTACATCGCAGCAATTAATACCCCAAACAAACCAATGACTGCTAGGGCCAAATACATCATCCGGAAACTAGTTTGCGATAGGATCAAACCACCCAACAGCTGAAAGAAGAGGGCCCCAATCCCCTTTCCAGACATGCTAACAAGCGCAAGTGCACGGTTTACAAACGAAGATTCAACAGTTTCAACAATCATCTGAACAGAAATAACGTAAAAGATTCCTACCGTTAAACCTTGGAAAAAGAACAACGCAATTAACAAAAACGTATTAGGGAAAAAGCCGTAACAGAACATTCGTAATGTCATGATACCTGCCGTAAATACTAAAAGACTTCTCCAAGAAAAGTGTTTCGTCAGAATATGACAGTAGCGGACCACTACAATTTCAAACAAAGACTGCAATAAAAGTATTGTCCCTTGGACTGACGCACCATCACCGATGTGCCTTAAGAGCAATGGCATATATGCAATGTTGGCATAGTGCAAACCCACAAGGACAAATGAAACCACACATAAAATCAGGTAACTTCCGTTATGCCAATTGACATTTTGTGTGCTGATAACCTTACGTTGAACATCCTCCTTAAGCTTATCGTGACCGCTATATCGAATGGATAGTATACAACCTACACATATGATCATCGCTAAACCGAAAATCATGAACACGCTAACGACTGATAACTCCTCATACAATACACCAGAAAGCTGACAACCCACGGCATACCCAATTGATCCATAGCTGCGGATCTTGTTGTAAGAAAACGTGGACTGACTGGCAAGGAAATCCAACAGCGGTATGGTAATAATAATCAACGACTGGCATACCCCGTTGATAAAGAAGAGTACCACCCAGTTTTTAATCGGATAAAGCAACAAACCACATAATAATATGGTCAGCAGACAAATAATCGTTACCTTTTTTTGGTTACTATGATCGGCTAATATACCAAAAATAGGTTGCACTAAAATGGTAAAGAACGCACCCGCAGATGATACATAGGTAATTTGAACAGTGGTTAATCCCTTATCTGCTAATAGTAATGTCAGCGTGGATACAAAGACTGCCATACCGTAATAAAACATAAAATACAAGCCGTTATAACGATATCTCTTCGTCAACTCAGTGTTTCAACCTCCGATATCCAATTTGCACTATCGGAATTAACTTCAAAAGTAATGATCCATTTTTGGTCAATTCGTTTCAAATGAAATAAGCTTAGATTTAGACACTTCTCTCCCAAACCTTTTTTGGTGGCCGGTCCATGGCTAGAGAACCCCAAATTAGTTCCCTTATAACGTAGACGTCGAAACACCTTGTAAAAATTATCGTTCACTTTATAAACAATAATATGTTCGATATCAGTTGTTAAATCGGGAAAAGCAGCCGTAAAGTCAAGAATTTGATGAGCAATTTCTTGTGGTGAATGCAATTCAATCCAATCCTGTTTATGGTATTCGATATCGCTATTATAAAGATGATAAACTTCACCAACAATTTTATAATCCCAAATTAGTTTCGTAAAATTGACTACGAATTGACGGACATCATCCTTATTTTGCAAATCCGGATGGGAAACTTCATTCATCAAATGTAAGATCATATCGGTTTTTTTATCTGCTTGCATGACCATTCTTTTTGGCCTCCTCAATAGTTTCGTCTTCGGTTACTACATCACCAGCATCTATTTCTGTAGCATCTGGTTTAGTCGTCTGGTCAATCGCCTGGGTGCTTTCAACGACCCATTCATTGACGATTCTAAAACGGCCTTCTACCTTAGCAATCTCACATTCACAAATGGAATAGCACTGTTTGCCGTCTTCTTCCAACGCTTTATTGGTACCTGGCCCATACTTAGTAAGACCCGTGTTTTTCGCACTGAAACGCGTTGTTTGGCCAAAGTGATAACCAGTTTCAGGATCACCTTCGGCAAAGATATCGACAAAAATACATTTTCGTTCGGGAAATGACCGCATAAATGACAACGTGCCGTAAACAACCGAATCAGCGCCATGACTGACACGTCCATTTTCGCCGTAACAGGTAGTGATATCACTGTAGAACTGATAAATTTTGCCAACCTGCTTAAATTGCCAAATTAAACGTGTGTAACATTCAAATAGTTCCGCTACTTCTTCCGGAAATTCCAACTTACAATTATCGACAAAATTCTCACAGTATTGTTCGAGTTCCTCTGTGGAAACACCATCTTGATTTTCTATTTTTACGTTAACCATTTGCTCGCCTCCTACGCTAATTCCCCAAAAATGTCATCAAATGCTTTTAATGTTGTTGCGATATCTTCCTCAGTATGTGCCGTCGATAAGTAAATTCGACCTCGTTTTCCCGCAACGCGAATGCCATGTTGTCGGCAGAGCAAATAGAATTTATTATACATATCCAAATCACTTCGGCGTAATAAATCCCTTAAGTCAACTATGGGATCCTTCTCGGTAAACCCAAATTCCAAAGTACAGATACTACCAGCCGGTTTAGAATAAACCGCCAAATGATGTTTATTCGCCAACGCTTTTACGCCATCCGTCAGCATTGTCGCTAGCTGATTGAATTTCTCGTAAGTGCCAGGCTGTTGCAATTCCTTCAACGTTTGAAGCGCTGCAGCTACAACAATTGGATTGGCATTAAAAGTTCCCGAAGAGGCAACACCACAATTCATAATTTCTTTTTTGCCACAAATTAGGGATAATGGATAGCCACCAGCTACTGATTTCGCAAAAGTTGCTAAATCAGGCGTCACACCAAAGTACTCTTGAGCCCCGCCTAAACTTAAGCGAAAACCCGTAATAACTTCATCAAAAATCAAAACGATATGATACTTCGTTGTTAGCTTGCGAACACCTTCCAGGTAGCCTTTCTTAGGAAAAATTGGACCCGAATCACACATAAATGGTTCCATAATAATCCCAGCAATTTCATTAGCATGTCGCTTAAAACATTCTTCTAGCGCGCCTAAGTCATTCCAAGGCAAAACGATGACATTATCTCCAGCGTTGTCTGGTTGGCCTAAAGAACCATGTATTTTATTGGGTCGTAATCGGTTCCCTAGTTCATCTAGCGTTGCTGCATCAATACTAATTTTTTGTTCATCCGACCAGCCATGATAGTGGCCTTCAAATTTAACGATTTTCTCTTTTCCCGTATAAGCGCGTGCTAAGCGAAAGACGTGCATAACGCTTTCAGTACCCGTATTCTGATAACTCACCTGTTCAGCACACGGAATAATTTTGGTTAATTGTTTAGATAATTCAAGTAATTCCCTAAACGGCGCCGAAAACAACGACCCTTTTTGGGCTTGTTGATAAATGACATTCGCTAAACTTGAAGGTGCATGTCCTAAAATAAGCGGTCCAAATCCTAATACATAATCGATATATTCATGACCATCAATATCGTACAAATGTGAACCCTTACCATGATCAAAACTGATTGGGAACTGTTCAACAGCTGCCTTATGAAACGAACTAGAAACACCGTTCACCAAATATTGTTGAAGATCTTCATATAACTGTTTTGAATGACTTAACTGATCATCTGTAATCATCGTGTTTATCTCCCTTGCCGTTTTTTTGACTTAAAAAAGCCCTGATTTTTAAAGCTAACTTGATTTTAAATAGATCTTCAGAATTATGAATATCTACCTGGAATACCTTTTTTAATTTTCTAAAACGATATCTCAATGTATTAACATGAATAAATAGTGCGTCAGCCGTTTCTTCGAGGTTGCAGTTGTTTTCAACAAACATTTTTAAAGTGTCAACTAGCTCAACGTCTATCGGATTTAAAATTTGTTTTTCAACGGAAGCTAACACATCCGCGTCATTCAACTCGTAGAAGATTCTCCATACGTCTAACTGTGTGTACTTAATTACATGCCAAGCATCTTCATCTAATTCTGCAATCGATAATGCATACATCGCTTTTTGATAGTTTGGCCTAATTTGGCTGATACCAGTAAAGCTGGGACTAAAACTAATTTGTATCTTATTTAATTGAAATTTTTCTTTAGCTTGATCACACTTATTTTTAAACCATCGTGAATAGTGCAATGGTTGCTTGGAATCATCTGGCAGTATAAAAATCAACAGGTCATCGATGATAAAACTTAATGGAACAGCGTCACCTTCAGGCATATTGTCTAGAAAGAAGCTTTCTAACGTTTGTAACTTTAATGCGTTGTTAGCAGTACCCATGTTGGAAACGGAAGTCACTTCTACGACGCACAGCTCATAAGTTTGCCAATTATTGAAGCCGGCCTTAAGTGCGTCATACATCACCGATTTTCTGATTGGTGTGGAGTCGTAGACTAAGTGCCTAAAAAAGTCACTATTTTTATGATGATTATTACTGTCCTCAAATATCAACCGGCATACATCTTGGCTCATATCAATAATTTTTTCTGCTGCTGGTAGCTCATAAGTTGGCAAGTTTAATTTATTCCCCAGTTCGATAACACTATCAGGTATTCGTTTGAGATACGGACTTAAATTGATTATTAAGCCACTAACAGCATACTTAGTTAAATCAGTCATAAATCGTAATAGTTCTTTCTCATCTCCACCAAACATCATCCCAGTCGTTAATACTAATTCTCCGCCTTTGAGAAAATCTAAATAGTTAGGATCTTCCATGTAATGAAACCAAGAAATGGGTTCGTTAATCCCCTTTTCTCCAGCGATCAACTTCAAATGTCTATTTACCTCGTTTACTAGCACTTTTTTACCGCTAACAACCAGACCTGTTCACTTCTTTCTAATTGACTACATGATCTGACTAAGAAACTGTTTTGCTCGTTCTGATTTTGGATGTGCAAAGAATTCTTTGGGGGCAGCTTTTTCAACGATATAACCGTTATCCATAAAACAAATTTTATCCGAAACATTTTTTGCAAAATTCATCTCATGTGTGACGAGCAACATCGTCATTCCTTCGTTAGCTAGCTTTTTAATCACCTTCAACACTTCATTAACCATTTCGGGATCAAGCGCTGACGTTGGCTCATCAAAAAAGAGGATTTCTGGATCCATTGCTAATGCACGTGCAATGGCCACTCGCTGTTGCTGTCCCCCAGATAGCATTTCTGGATACGCATCTTTTTTGTCGCTCAAACCGACTTCATCAAGAAGTGCCAGTGCTCGTTTTTCTGCTACAGCCTTACTTAGCTTGAGAACTTTTCTCGGTGCATAGGTAATATTGCCTAAAATGGTCATATGCGGAAACAGGTCAAAGTGTTGGAACACCATGCCAATGTTTTTTTTCATTTGTTTTAAAGTCATCTTTGAACTATCTATCAACGCACCTTTATACGAAACTTCTCCGGCTGTTGGTATTTCTAACTGATTGATACACCGCAATAGCGTGGATTTACCAGTCCCTGAAGGTCCTAAAAACGTTGTTACAGTTCCGGGAAAAATGCTTAACGAAATATCCTTTAACACCTCAACGTCACCAAACACTTTTTTTAAATTTGAAATTTTAATTAATGGCTGATCAGATTCCATGAATTCGAATTCTCCTTTCAAATTTTCCAGCAGTATACGTTAACAGCATAACGATGACATAGTAGAGAGCGGCGGCAATTATCAAGGGTTCGAAAGCTACGTAGGTAAGCGATTGAATCGTTTGGGCAGTCCGTAACACATCTAAGACACCAATTGTCGAAATTAAGGAAGAATTTTTTAACATCATAATGCTTTCGTTAATTAAGGCAGGCAAGGTTGCTTTTAACGCTTGGGGAAAAACAATATCCTTCATTGTTCGAATGTAACTTACTCCCAATACTTCAGCCGCTTCATATTGACCATGACTCACTGCTAATATGCCTCCCCGTAACACCTCAGAAATAGTTGCTGCACCATTCAAACTGAAGGTGATGACGCCCGCAGTAAACGCTGACAGTCTTATATCTGTAACTTGCGGTGTTGCAAAATAGACTAGAAACAGTTGTACCATTAACGGAATCCCTCTAAATAAAGAAGTATAAAACTGACATGCAGCACTGATTATTCGTCGGTCGCTCATTTTCAATACTGCCAAAAGTATGCCTAACAACATTGCTAAAACCAGTGAACAAACGGTAAAGAGCAACGTAGTATATAGCCCACTCTTAAACATTCCAAGGTAGTTCGTTATTAAACCAAAGTGCATCAGGACTCACCATCTTTCCAGTTAGACACGAACTGAGGGCCAACCCACTTTTTAATCAGCCGATTCAACGTGCCATCTTTTTTCATTTGCGAAAGTTCTTGATTGAAATATTTGGTAAACGGGGCTCCTTTCCAAGCCATCATGTGGTAATCCCCCAAGTACTTAGACGAAAACTTTTGAGATAAAATATTAGCTCTCAAACTGGGATGCGGACCAACCATTTCGATAGCTTCAGCCCCATCATCAAGGTAAGCATCGATTCGATGACTTAACAATTCTTGCAAACACAAATCACTTGAATCAAAAGAAACAATATGTGCTTTATTCTTCAATAATTTGTTCGCCATCGTATATTGAACGCTACCGGTTACACACGCGACCGTTTTACCCTTTAAATCATTGATGGAATGAATGGGATCCTTACTAGTCGCAACAACACCGACTCGCGGACGAAAATAAGAGGTCGTAAAATCAAATAGTTTTTCTCTATCAGGATTACTGGTAAAACCGGCTGAAAAATCTGATTGCTTATCTTGCAGTGACGCAAGAATGCTGGTAAACGGCATCGATTTAAATTCATAAGTAAAGCCCAACCGCTTTGATAATTCATCCGTAATTGCAATATCTAAACCGATCACTTTCTGAGAACCATCAGACGATACATGGATATAGCGAAAAGGTTTAAACGCATCATAACCAGAAAAAACATAATGTTGACCTGCTAAGGGTAACTTGGCATCCGCCTTGACCGTATTTTGTGGCGGGGCAGCGTTTTTTCCACAGCCCGTCAAACTTAAAAAACAAAATACGCCAATTAGAAATATGAATAACCCATGAAAACTCTGATGTTTGTGCATAAATACGCCCGCTTTCTGAAAGAAATATGAGGTTTTCATTAGAATTGCATTAATAATATCCTAATTGTATTTTTTTGCAAGCGACCTTTTTAACTTACAAGATACTGCTATGCACATGTAGCACCATCAAAAACACTGTACACTTAGTGTTTACTAGTCAACCAATGGTGAATCCATATCCATTCTGTTGTGAAATTTAACAAAAATAAATTTTGATTTTGTCTTTTTCAACGATATCGACAGGAAACTCGCACCCAAATTCCAACAATTTAGCTAACTGACATATCCGTGTGATTATTCATTATAAAAAATAATATTCATTGAATAATAAATAAAAAGTCATTAGAAAAAGTTAAGTAACGATTAAAAAGTACATCACATAGCCGTGTTATTCCTTATTTCATAGCAGCGTAGCGTTCTAATCATTTTTTTAATTTACTGTTGAAAACATCTTACCATCGTGTTTTAATTAAAACAACAATTGATTGATTAGAATAAAAATTCATCAATTGAACAAGTCCACTATTTGTAAGGAGTCCTGAAAATGGCAGAATCACTTAAAAAAAGTATCGGTCTTCCAGGTTTGATTTCATTGGGTGCAGGCGGTGTGATTGGTAGTAGTTGGATCTACACCAATAGTCAATTTTTTAAAGCTTACGGTGCCGGTGGAGAGATATTCGGTTTGATTATTGCTGCTATTCTCGCAATCTTCGTTTCACTTTCGTTTGCAGAGCTAGCAACTATCTTTCCAAAATCCGGTGGTGCTGTCGTATACAGTTTCGTTGCGTTTGGGAAAAAGGGGGCTTTGTTTGCAGGATGGGCACTTATTGGCGCCTATATTGCAACCTTAGCCTTTTACGTCACCGCATCTAGTTTGCTGATTGCTTCAATCTTTCCACGGCTTTCAGTGGGCCCGAGTTATCATTTTGCTGGTACCCAAGTCTATTTCAGTGAACTGGCGATCGGTGTTGCAATCACCTGTTCAATTTTTGTCATCAATTACTTTGGCGCTAAATTAACTGGTAATATTCAAATCATTCTCTTTTGCTGTTTACTTGTTTTGGGCTTAGTTTTGATTATTGTTGGCTTTTCCAAAGGTTCATTGAACAACTTTTTACCAGCGTTTTATGCTCATCAAAACGCTTCAGCCTCTATTTTTCGTTTCATTCTCCCTGCCATGACCTTTCTAACTGGCTGGGAGTCAGTCGCCGTCATGGCAGAAGAAGCTAAGATTAGTGCGCGCAAAATTGGTTTGGTTGTTCTTCTATCAATCGTGATTGCGGCCGGTTACTACGTTGCGGTACTTGCCTCTTCAGCCCTAATTCTTCCGTGGCAGAAAACGGCTGAGTTACCAATGGGAACGATCAGTGCATTCAGTGCAGCCGGTTACCCACTGTTAAGTATGTTCGCTTACGCCATATCATTCTTAGGACTGGTTACCAGTTTTTTGACACTATTCGCGGCAGCTCCTCGATTACTTTTTTCATTAGCAAAAGAGGGCATTTTACCAGCGCCATTAGCAAGAATTAATTCAAAACATGGTACGCCGACGAACGCATTGTGGGTTGTTTTGATTCTGGTATTGGGCCTCGGCTGGCTTGGTAAGGGCGCTTTAGTCTATTTTCTAGACATTGGTGGTTTCCTGATTGGTCTCGCCTGGGCATTTAATGCTGCCGCTCTGGTCAAAATTCGGCACGACTATCCCACTTTGAAAGGTGCCTTTCGAAATCGGCACCTCACCATTCCAGTCTTAGGTGGTTGCATTGCCTTCGTAATTGCAATTGCAACACTTATTCCTAACACACCCGTCTCGCTAGTATGGCCATATGAATACGTGGTTTTAGGGATATGGTGCCTATTTGGTTTATTTAGTTATTGGTTGAGTAAAGCCAAGGATCCAATGCCAACATCTACCTTCATTTCAGAGTTAAATACAACCTCATTAATTAAAAAGGAGGCTACCAAATGACAATCAAATCAACGATCTTTGAAAAACCGATTCCAATTGAACAAAACCCTTGGAACTGGGAACTTTCCCATGAACCAAAAATCATTGAAAACCACGAACCATTAGTTAACGCAGCCTTTTATCCTGAACGAATCCTAGTTAATCCGGCTTACTTCAATCAGCAGATTAAAGCCACTACCCCAGCAATTTACATTCGAAAATCTGCCTATCTGCGATTAACACATGCTGCCAACCAATTACCTACCGGATACAAGTTTATGTTGCTTGATGTTTGGCGTTCGAATCAAACTCAAACCCAACTCTTCACGCTTTTAAGAAATCAACTATCAACCCAATTTCCCAACCTAACCGAATCTGAGTTATTAAAGCGTACTTTAACTACCGTTGCACCGCCCTCAACCGACATTAAGTTAAAACCGGCCCCTCACAATACTGGGGGCGCAGTGGATTTGACAATCGTTGATGAACTTGGTATTCCGTTAGACTTTGGGACAGCCTTCGATGATCATACTGAAATTGCACGTACATCGTACTATGAAGAAAAACTGGCGAATTCTGAATTATTAGAGGAGGAAGTGGGTTATCTCCATAATCGACGCCTACTCTTTAACTTAATGACAAATGCTGGCTTCACAAATTATACGGATGAATGGTGGCATTTCGATTACGGTAATCAGAACTGGGCTTGGCGATCGAATGCCGCGCACGCAATCTATGGCGCCACTGAACCAAATTTCGTTTGGAATCGCCCCTTTTAAATCCGTGAAGGTAACTTCCGATATGTATATTTATTGGGGTACGTCACGACAAAACTCAGATTTTGACTATTTAACGCAAATAAAGTCCATTCCGGTGCACACTGGAATGGGCTTTATTTGTGGTGAATTTTGTGATTTTCGAACAATTTTTCAAACGTGTTCAAGCAAGCAAAGAGTGATGTATAAGGGCTCGAAACAAAAATTGCCTAAAGTTCAAGGCAATTTCTGTTTCGAGCCCTTATACGCCACTCTTTAAACGCTTGTTTTCACACTCTTTACTTTTGCTTAATAATCGACGAAGAATGCATCGGTCCCCGACGATCCGGATACAACTTAGCCATAATCGAGTTAACTGCAATGGGCGCTTCACCATAAGCGGTGGCAATCAGCGCTTGCTTACCTGGGTACGTCACACTATCACCAATGGCGTAAATTCCGGGTACGCTGGTTTCCATTTGCGTGTTAACTTTAAACAGCCGGTGATCCGTTTCAAGATCAATGTCCCAGCCATCCACTGTTTTATGGTCAGAAGTGAAGCCATAGCTAACGATCACATCATCGACTTCAAAGGTTTCGGTTTCATCGTCTGAACGCATTTTCTTGACGGTAACCAACAGCCCGTTATTAGTCTTTTCAATGGTGTTAATCATGTAGGGTGTTTGAACATCGACAGTTGAAGCTTCAACCTGAGCAACCGTGTGCTCCAACGCCCTAAATTCATTTCGACGGTGAACTAAATGAACGCTTTTGGCCACCGGTTCTAACATTAATGCCTCATCCAAGGCGGAATCGCCCCCACCGGCAATGAGCACGCGGTGTCCTTTAAAATGATTCAGATCAGTAACAGCATAAAACAGACTCTTACCTTCAAATTCCTTCACATTATCAATCGCTAACGGCCGTGGCGCGAAAGAACCGTTACCAACAGCGATTAAAACGTTCTTCGAATGGGTCACTTCACTAGGTGTCGTCACTGTAAAACCATCCGCCGTCTTCTCAATATTAGTGACAGTTTGTTCCGTCTTAACGTCGATTGGAAACTGTTTGAATTGTTCTACCTGTCGATCAATCAAATGCTGTGCTTGAATGTCTGGTATTCCAGCAACGTCCAAGATCCGTTTTTCTGGATACAGGGCACTGACCTGACCGCCCAAAACGGGTAGACTTTCAATCAGTTGCGCAGACGCTTCCCGCAAGCCAGCGTAAAAGCCCGCAAAAATGCCGGCGGGACCCCCGCCAATAATCGTTAAATCATACTGTTTATCCAACTTTGACACCCCTCTAAACGTTTAATTAATAATGTGCTGTCCCTGTAAGGTACGTACTTCCCGTAACCCTGCATCAATCAGGACAAAAATTGCAATCCAGCCAACAATGATAATCAGCCATTTTTGAATATCAAAAGCTGATAGGAACGGCGTTGGTGCTTGCCAGTCCCAACCTGCATGAAGCAAAATTGCCAAGACGTAAAAACGCAAAAATTTTGGTCGCACCATTGTTTTACCTTTCACCGGCTTGTGACGACCCTTGGCCAGAATAATTGCGGCCCCAATAATTGCTGACCAAATAGTGTGGGTCCCAATGGATTGCCAGCTCCGCACAAACAGGGTAACTAATCCAAATTCACCGGTATAACCCGATGTTTCAAAAACTGCGAAGCCTGCACCTACGCAAGCACCGATCAGCATGCCATTAAAAATATAATTCACCCGGAAACTGTTGATAAAGTACCCAATAATCAGCAATTTAGCCGTTTCTTCAATGAACCCAATCGTTAACGCAGAGGCTAAATCTACGCCGTTCCCCGAAGGAATCAGCTGATACAAAACCATGGTTGCTATCAGCGAAGCAATCCCACCGATCAGGAAAACTTCGGTAGCCTGAAACACGGAAATATTTTTATAAACGTTAATTTCAAAAAACATAATGGCCAGTGAGAACGGTACGGCTAACGAGCCAATAAAAACCATTCCAGGAACCGCTTTGTCACTATGAAAGACAAGAAACAGCAGCGTTAATAAGGCAAAACTTAAGCCTAACAATGCTAATACCCGTGAGAAAAGCCAGGGCTTAACGGGTGCTGATGAAACTTCGGATAAACTCGGGGTCGTGGTCTTGGTACCCACAATGAACAATGCGTCCCCCTCATCCTTATTATGCCGCTTAAACACTTCTGAAAACATTTGGAACAAATGAATTTCAACGGCCGTATCATCCCCGGTCCATTCGTTAAGTTCCTTGGTGGCGTCATCTAGGAGGTTTTCTTTGCGCTTCTTTTTGATTTGTTCCTCCGTTAAATTCTGAGTCATTTTTACCTCCAAATTCATGATTTTCACATGGTACTGGATAAAAATATTGTACCACATGTATCCGGTTACCAGTATCGATACAAAATCCTCATCCCGTTTCAATACGTTAATCAGATTCCCATCAGGACGCTATTCATACCCGAATCTAACCGTAAATTTCTTGTATTTCAATCTTTCTTCACTTATCATTGAAGAGTATAGTGCAGCGCTTTCAACAATAACAAAGAATAACTGGGTATAAGTTGTTCGATGGAGGTTTTCTGATGGCTACAAAAAAAATGATTTTGGATCTGGATACTGGTATCGATGATTCATTGGCTATTGCCTACGCATTGGCCGCACCAGATGTTGATCTAATCGGTATCATTGGTTCATATGGTAACGTCTACGTTAAAGAAGGCGGCGTCAACTCACTGAAGATTTTGGAATTACTGGGTGCTCCTGATGTGCCTGTTTATCTCGGCGAAAGTCACTCCCTTACAAGTGATCACTTCGACCGGATGCAAGTTAGTGCCCGAATTCATGGCGAAAACGGGATTGGTCAAGTTGAACTGCCAGAACCTAAACGCCAATTAGAAACCACTTCTGGTGTTGATTTCTTAATCGATTCCGTTAAAAAGTACGGTAAAGATTTGACGTTAGTGCCAACTGGTCCAATGACTAACTTAGCTAAAGCGCTTGAAAAAGCACCTGAGATTGCAACTGAGATCGGTAACGTCACTTTCATGGGTGGTGCCTTAACCGTTGAAGGTAACGTTAATGCCTATGCAGAAGCTAATATCAACCAAGATGCAGAAGCAGCTAATGCAGTCTTCACCAGCCCAATGCAGTTAACCATGGTCGGTTTGGATGTTACCTTGCGGACATTATTGACCCGTAAAGAAACGTCACAATGGCGTGAGCTTAACACTAAAGCTGGTACTGCCTTTGCTGATATCGTTGACTACTACATTGAAGCCTACGAAGAAACCAACCCTCAAGTACCTGGTTGTGCACTGCATGATCCCCTTGCCGTTGGTGTGGCACTTGACCCAAGTTTCATTACCACACTTGGACTCAACATGTTTGTTTCCACAGATAAAGAAACTTACGGCCGAACAATTGGCGACCAAGCGCGTTTGGATCAACCAGAAACGAACGTTAACGTTGGTATCAACGTTGATGCGGACCGTTATCTAGCAACCTTCATGAAATATCTAACAGGGCTGTTTGCTAAGAACTAAGCTAAATTAAATCAAAAAAAGTACGCTCAAAGGATTAGCCTTGAGCGTACTTTTTTAATGTTTTTGGAAAATGATTCAGTTTTAATTTTAGTCCTTTGGTAATAATGACCGAAGTAAATCGATCACACCGCTAGTCGCGCTCGGAAAGGCAAAAATCTGTTGATTGAGTTGTCTCTGAGTGAAATGACCGTTGATGATCATAGTGATGAGGTTGATCAAATCATCCGCATCGTCTGCGTAGACACTGGCACCAACTAGATAACCAGCTTTATCGAACACCAACGTTGCTTCAGCATCCAAAGCAAGTTTAAATTCAAAGGCGAGCTGCTTACCAAACGGAACAACTTGGGTGCGATATTCATCAGGGTTGGCCGTGGCAGTTGCCACACTCACGCCGACTTGAGAAATCCGGGGCATGGTAAAGACCACGCTTGGAATTGCTGGATAGCTGATTGGTTGATCATTACCTAAAATCACATCGGCAATATAATTCGATTCAAACGTCGCAGTTGGCGTCAACTTAGGCTGTGTCTTGTCGATCACATCACCGCTCGCAAAGATACTTGAAACACTGGTCTGCAGATGATCATCAACTTTGATACCACGACGAGAGGCATCAATGCCTACATTTTCTGAACCAATGTTTTCCACATTAGCAATCCGTCCCGTAGCACCCAAAACGTAGTCAGTATCAATACTCAAACCGTTCTTGGTGGTAACCGTCAAGCCGTTTTCAGTTTTAGTCACAGCAGTTACCGCTTCGTTGAAGTGGAACGTAACACCCTGTTGTTCTAACTTAGCCTGCAAACGATCAACATAGGTCTTCGGAAAGGCCCCAAGTGCACGGTCAGCAAATTCCACGATGTGAACTTCTCGGCCCATGGTAGCAGCCATTGCGGCAAACTCCATAGCAATCACACCTGACCCAATGAAGGTCAACCGTTTTGGCATGTCAGGAATATCTAAAAACTCGCGAGAATCGTGAACGTATTCTTTTCCTTCGATATCTAAAGTAGCGGGACGCTGACCCGTTCCAATGACGATGTAGTCTGTCTTATAAGTCTCGCCTGCAACCATAACTGTGTGAGCATCAGTGATCACGCCAGAACCTTTGAGCATGGTAATTCCCATCTGACCAAATAACCCATCCATAGAAGGTGCAAGTGGATCAATCATTTGATGTTTATAGGCCATTAATTCCGGCCAGTTGATGGCAGGTGTTTCTTTAACGCCATTGCCTTTAAAACGGTTTAACTGTTCAACAAGTTGAAACGGTCCGTCCAAAGCAATCTTGGCATCGCAACCATAGTTGGTACAAGTTCCCCCAACCATGTCTTTTTCAACAATGGCAACCTTTTTACCAGCTTGTTTCAAAGTAACGGCTGCATGCCAGTTTGCGTGACCAGAACCAATAAAAATAACATCAAAATCCATAATATAAAGCCTCCTAGTTAAATAGTCGTGCACGATTAATTATTGAAAATAAAACCGCCTTACTCGTTAAAAGCGGCGATAAATTTTTGGTTTAAAGCTAACGCTTGCTGATAGTCCTCATAGGACATGTGTCGGCGACCTAAACACGTCGCCAACTCCTCATGAATCGGTTCCTCACTATCCTTGGCTTTGTCCGTCAAGTTCACAATGAGGCGCCGTTTATCATCAGGCCGAGTGCGACTCACCCAGCCACGCTGCTCCATCCGTTTTACCAATGGCGTTAAGGTATTTGACTTCAAATGCAGAACTTCACCTAAATCACGGAGTTCTTGATGGTCATTTTCCCACAGCGCTGTCAAAAGCAAATACTGCGAATAAGTTAACTGATACGGTGCCAGCGCTTCTTGGTAAAATTTGTTAAACAATCGATTGACATTATACGTGCTGAAACAAAGTTGATCAGCAATATGAACGTGCGTTGTCATGGGTAAGCCTCCTCAATCAATCGTGTGCGATTGAAATAAATAATAACACTGAATTGAAGTGCAAGCAAGCTAAATTTTCCATCCAACAGTTACCACGCAACTCCAGTGGCATAAAAAAAGCCCCTGATTCTCTATTGAAAATCAAGAGCTACACTACTTATAAATGGCTAGTTAAGTTTAAAATATTGATCAACGAATTCCGCGACACCGTCTTCTTCGTTAGTTCCAGTGTGGTAGTTAGTCAACGCCGTAATTTCAGGAATCGCATTCGCCATTGCTACGCCAACAGACGCGGCCTTTAGCATACCCGCATCGTTTTCAGCATCGCCAAAAGCCATGAGGTTACTCTCATCCCAGCCGAAATGTTGCAAGAGTGCATGCAGACCCACTGACTTGTCAGTTGTAGCACTCAAGAACTCCAGAATGTGCGGTTGTGACCGGGCAATATGATACTTTTCATGAAGTTCAGGTGTCAACGTGGCAATCATTTGATCCAGTTCTGCCGGCTTTTGAGCAGCAACAACTTTCGCATACAAATGATCAGGCAGTTCATCAAACGTCATGGGCGCGAACTTGATGCCACCACCCAACGTGTAAATTGACTTCACTAAATCCGTGACTGGATAAACCTGATCAAAGTCCAGAATGTCCATGGGAAACCCATTAGCCTTACAAAAATCATGTAGCGGTACTAAATCAGTCTTAGTGAGCCCCTGCTTAGCCAAAACCTCGCGACTAGTATTATTAATTACCAGCGCACCATTAAAGGTAATCGTATAATCGTCGGTACCCGTTAAACCAAGTTGTTCAATATAGTGCCAAATGGCGTTGATTGGCCGTCCCGTACATAAAACGACCTTAACACCAGTTGCGGTTAATTTTTTTAAAGCCAGTTCGTTGACCTGACTGATTTTTTTATCGTTTGTTAGTAACGTATTGTCTAGATCCAGGGCTACTAATTTAATCATTTTATCCACCTCATTAATTTCTTCACAATAGTTTTAGTATAACCCATTCAAACTATTTGAGGAAATCTTCAATCACAGCGAGAACGCCACTCTCATTGTTGGTTAGCGGGGTGATTAAATTCACCTGCTGCTTTACGGACTCCGGCGCATTTTTCATCACGTAGCCGTACTTAGCCTGCTGCAGCATCTCCAAATCGTTGCCGCTATCGCCAAACGCAAGTGTTTCATCATGGCTAATGCGCCATTTTTGCTGCAGCTTGCCCAATCCATACGCCTTATTCACATAGGGAAGGATCACGTCAATGCCGCCAAAGCCACTGGACGTCGCCCGTAATTTACCCGCAAAGGCTTCATTAACTAACGCTTCTTGAGCGGAAACATCAAAGGCAGGCCAAGTAATATCGACTTTATAAATGTCATCGTTCACTTCGGCTAGATTCATCACGTGGGTCAAATTACCATAAAAATAACCGGACTTTTTAAACCGTGTTGAGGTCGCCAGCATTTCAGTCCAAGCCGCTTGTCGACCAGAAAGCAGCACCCACGCGTGCTTAAAGAGTGGCTGAATACTCATCCACTGTAGAAATTCAATTAATACATCATGTGGAATCACATCTTCACTGATGGTCTGCTCGTTTGAGACAATGTGTGCCCCATCTTCAGATAAGTATGTGATTTCGCCAGTTAAACCTTGAAAATACTGGGGCAAATGCGGGTACTGGTTACCACTAGCAACCACAAACCGGACATTTTGCTGTGTCATTTTTGTTAGTAATCTTTGAAACCGTGAATGATCGTAATCACTTTGATCATTTAAAAAGGTACCATCCATATCAGTCGCAATTAATTTGATGGACATCTTGAACCATCCCCGTTACTTAGATTCTGCTGGTAACCAGTGCCATGGATCTTGCCGCCATTGCTGCAACGAATTAAGTTCCGCTTGATCAATATCGTGGTTTTCGTTAGCCAACTGAATCAGCGTACTGTAATTAGTCAGCGTATGCAAGGACAATTCCGCTTTCGCAAAGTTCTCAGCACTATCCGGCAATTCGTAAGAGAAGATGCCTAAGACGCCTAGTACTTCCGCACCCGAACGCTGAACCGCTTTGGCGGCACCTAACACACTGCCGCCAGTTGAGATCAAATCATCGATCAGCACCACTTTATCCGTTGGTAAGATTTGGCCCTCAATTTGCTGACCCGTTCCATGATCCTTGGGCTTTGACCGTACGTAGCTCATAGGTAGTCCAAGCTTATCAGCTACGATAGCGGCGTGAGGAATACCAGCAGTTGCTACACCAGCAATCACAGTGGCAGTTGGAAAATGAGCTTTGATGTAGCTTGCTAAACCTTCAGCAATGTGAGTCCGAACTGCTGGAAAAGCAATCGTCCGCCGGTTATCCGTATAGATTGGCGCCTGAATCCCGCTGGCCCAGGTGAAGGGCTCTTTCGGGGACAGCGTGACAGCATTGATTTCTAAAAGATCCTGTGCAATTTGACGTGCAATTTCAGTCATAATTATAGCTCCCATTCTTTGGCAATTTTTTGATACGCAGCAACCGGATCATCCGCTTGAGTAATCGATCGGCCAACCACCAGACCGTCACTGCCCAGCTCAGCAGCTTGAGCCGGTGTCACCACCCGTTTTTGATCGTTGGCACTATCAGTAGCTAACCGAATCCCGGGGTTGATGCACAAGAAGTCATCACTGGTCGAACGGTGAATCATGGGGTCTTCAAGGGCTGATGAAATAACGCCATCGGCCCCGCTAGCCTCTGCTAACTGCGCATAATGCCGGACTGATTCCGTCAAGCTGGCATTGACCAACTGCTCAGTACGCATCTGTTCTTCAGACGTTGAAGTGAGCTGCGTAATGGCAAGTAATTTAGCTGGTTTCACGCCGGCTTTTTGACTACCACGTAATAGTCCCTTCTTTGCTCTGCTGATCATCTCAGCCCCGCCAGCCGCGTGAACCGTCACCATGGAAACCTCCTGCTGACCTAACTGATACATGGCTTGCTCAACGGTATTAGGAATATCGTACAATTTTAAATCAAGGAAAACCTGGATCCCACGCTTACGCAATTCCAATAGAATCTTCGGTCCCTCAAAGTAAAAGAGTTCCATGCCAACCTTCACAAATAATTGATCTTGGTGGTCAAACTGATCCAAAAAATTGAATACTTGATTCCGATCCTCAAAGTCTAACGCAATAATAATGGGACGCATTTTTTCTCCTTTCTACACAAAAAACCGTTTAGCTCGAGCGCTAAACGGTTCACTGGTTCCATCAAGAAGATGGACTTCTTCCGTAAACTTGTTAGTCTCACTGGGCTAAGTTAAAGATATCTTGCTTTGAGTTTACATCAGTCAGCTAGTTACCGTCAAGAAGTACTTGTATTCGTCAATAAACTATGTCACAATACCAGCGACGGTTAGATCCGTAACCGCAAAAATAACAAGTGCCAGTGAGCACTTATTTTGGAGGAAACTGAATATGGAAACTACTGCACACCACGCACTAAGTAAGAACCAAAAGTGGACGATCGCTTCTACCTCGGCGGGATTTGCTTTGGAGAATATGGACGTTTTATTCCTCTCCTTCGCACTTTCTTCCATCATCGCTGATTTACATATCAACGGTGCTCAGGCAGGGCTGATTTCATCAATCACTAATTTGGGCATGCTAGTGGGTGGCATTTTTTTCGGCGTTATTGCTGACCGTTTTGGACGAGTACGGACTTTTTCTCACACCGTATTCATTTTTGCTTTTGCCACTGCTGCCATGTACTTCGCAAATAGCATTACACTGATCTACCTTTGCCGTTTTATTGCCGGTGTTGGTGCTGGTGGTGAATACGGTGTCGGCATTACGCTGATTGCCGAAAACTTTAATCATCATAAGATCGGTAAAATGACGTCTATTGCCGCAATTGGTGGTCAAATTGGTGCTATTTTAGCCGCCATCTCTGCCGCCTTTATTATTCCTGCATTCGGCTGGCGGGCACTGTTCTTATTCGGCTTGATTCCGGTTGGCTTAACCTACTTCATCCGTCGTCATTTACACGATAGCGACGAATTTTTAGCCGCCAAGAAGGCTGAAAAAGATCCCAGCAAACGGGTTCGAATCAGTGCACTGTTCAAGACACCCAAGCTAGCTTATCAAACCATTGCCCTTAGCGTGATGGTGGTGGTCCAAATTGCCGGCTACTTTGGTTTAATGAACTGGCTGCCTTCCATCATGCAACAGAAATTGCACTTAAGCGTGTCTGGTTCCTCTATTTGGATGATTGCAACGATTGTCGGCATGAGTATTGGGATGATGACTTTCGGCAGCATTCTTGATTATTTCGGTCCCCGTTTGGCATTTGGTATTTTCTTGATTTGCTCCGCAGTTGCAGTCTTTAGCATCACCCTGGCAGTTAATGAGGTGACTTTACTGATCGCCGGCGCCATTCTTGGTTTCTTCTCAAACGGCATGTTCGGTGGTTATGGTGCTGTCATTTCTCGGCTTTACCCAACTGAAATCCGCTCAACTGCCAACAACGTTATCGTTAACGTTGGACGTGCAATCGGTGGCTTCTCCAGTGTAGCAATCGGTTTCTTGATGGATCATTACAGTTTAATCGTCGTCATGGGATTCCTGTCAATCCTCTACATCATTAGTCTATGCACCATGCTGACAATTCCGAATTTAAAGAAGTTAGGTCGCGCATAACTCCGCATTAGTTTGCTTGCAAATACTAACTAGTCCGTGTAGACTGAACATTGTACTAAACGTTATCTGGGGTGCCTTTTGGCTGAGATACCACCCATTGAACCTGATCTGGTTAATACCAGCGAAGGGAGCATAATGCATTTATTTTCTGATGATAAAAGCCAAAAGGAAGAGTCAAAGATAATCGTTTATCTTTGACTCTTTTTCTGTGGAAAACGTTTAGCAAAACTATATTTGGAGGCTTTTGTCATGAAATATTCAAATGCTTGGCACTTACGCGACATTATCTTGCTAACGTTAATTGCGATTTTCTTTGGGGTGATCTATTGGGTCGTCGGTCCATTGTACAACGTACTAACAGTTGCCCTCACACCAGTTGGACTTGGCCCCGGCGCCAATGACATCATCATGGGCATCTGGGTGATGGCTGGTCCATTATCCGGATACGTCTTTAAAAAAGTCGGTTCGGCTACCCTTGGTGAACTTTTAGGGTCGGTAGTTGAAATGTTCCTTGGCGGTCAATGGGGTGCTAGCACCATGATCTCCGGTGTTGTTCAAGGGGTTGCTTCAGAATTAGGCTTTACCTTCACTGGCTACAAGCGTTACGACTGGTTTAGCCTGAATCTCAGTGTGCTGACCACCACCATCGTCACTTTTGGTTGGGACATGATTCGTAACGGTTACTCCAAGTATCACATTGGCCTGCTGATTGCACTGTTCATCATCCGTCTGGTTTCAACTTGGATCTTCTCCGGTTTACTGGTTAAGGCCATCGTCAACTTGCTTGACCGGACACACTTGATGCAAACTCAAACGCGCTAGAATTGAGGTAAACTCATGGCAACGATTTCGGTAAATCAACTATCATTTTCTTATCCGACTGAGGACGGTCAAAAGCCTTTGACTTTGGCTGATATTTCAGCCACTTTTCCTGACGGCGGCTTTTCACTGCTGACGGGTCCCTCTGGTTCTGGTAAGTCCACCCTGATGAAGATTATTAGTGGCCTTTACCCGAAGTTTGGTGGCCTGATTACTGCCGGAGAAGTCCGGTTAAACGACGCCAAAATTAGTGACATACCAGAAACAAAGCGTGGCCAGCTAGTTGCAATGATGTTTCAAAACCCCAACCAGCAGTTTGCCATGGACACAGTCGAACGTGAATTAATTTTTGCGTTAGAAAATCAGTGCGTGGCACCAGAAGAAATGATGCCCCGGGTTGACCGAGCACTTGATTACGTGGAGATTAGTCCGTTACGTCATCGCCAACTTAATAGTCTCTCAGGTGGTGAAAAACAAAAAGTTGCCCTAGCTGTAATCATCGCCATGCAAGCCGACACCATCCTGTTAGATGAACCTTTTGCCAGCGTCGATCCAGTTGCCCGTCAGTTATTGTTAGCTAAGCTTTCAAGACTGCAGCACGAAGAGCACAAGACCATTATCATTTCCGATCACGACCTTGAAGACTATGATGCTTATATCGATCACCTTTTTGTGCTAAATGGTACGGGTGACTCACTCGAATTACTCGACTCCGATGCGGCGACGCAAAAAATGGCTAGTTTTAAACGGCAGGATACCTCTAATCAGCAATTACTTTTGCCAAAGGAAACTGATCAGCCGATTATTTCAGCACATGATTTAAAATTAATCGCTGGTACTTCCACTCTGGTGTCACAACCTAAAATTGACTTCTTCCAGCATCACATCACCCTGTTGACCGGTGCTAATGGTACAGGTAAATCGACTTTGCTATTAGCGCTTTCAAAACTGCATCAATACAACGGTTCCTTGTTACTTAACCAAAAGGAAATTGCTAAAATTCGACCTAATCGACTATACCAACAAGTCGCCTTGGTCTTCCAAGATGCTGATCAGCAGTTCTTAAACGTGACGGTTGCAGAAGAACTGACACTGTCTTTAAAAAATAGTCAGGCACCCGCTTATTTTAAGGATCGTATTCCTAAATTTCTAGAACAATTACAGTTAACTCAGTTGCAAGACCAAGTAGTCTACACGTTAAGCGGCGGTCAAAAGAAAAAATTGCAAATTTTAGAAATGCTGATCATGGCCACTCCAGTCTTGCTGTTCGATGAACCGTTCACTGGGCTTGATTTTAGCTCATTGCAAGCCATTATGACCATCATGAAACAAGTTGCGAAAGATTGTCAGCAAACCATGATCATTGTCAGCCATCAGCTCTTTGGCTTGGATGCCTTAGTTGACTACCATGTCACTCTGGAAAACAAACAATTACAGTATGTGGAGGGATTAGCGTGAATCCAAGTTTAAAATTCTTATTAGCGGTACTGATTGCGCTAGAAATTTCCTTTACTAATACCTGGACAGTTAACTTAGGGTTGGCAGTGATTGGTTTATTAATCATCCTCAGCAGCCGACCGAGCTTAAAGCGACTTGTACTGCTGTTCTTTGTCCCCTTAATTCCGGCACTGGCACTGGCAGTAGCGATTTTATTGCAGTCAAACGCTGGCATCCATTTTGCCCTAGTGTTGTTCACCCGGATCTACGCCTACGTCTTTGTGGGTTCAGCCGCAACGTTAACCACTTCAGTTGCTGATTTGGTGATGTCTCTGGAACAGAATGCGCACATTCCCAGTAAGTTTGCTTACGGTTTCTTAGGCGCTTTCAACTTGCTGCCAAAAATTATTAGTGAAGTAAATGTCATCCGGGCAGCTGGCAATATGCGCGGACAAGCGCTGCATATTTGGTCACCCCAACTCTATTTTAAGGCTATTCTTGCCTCGTTAGACTGGTCAGAAAACTTAGCTGAAGCCATGACTTCACACGGCTTTTCTGAAGGCGCTCCCCGCACGTATTTCAAACAGATCCGTATCCGCTGGTGGGACTGGTTGATCGTTATTGGTAGTTTGGTACTATTACAATTTGCGTTATTTGGCTTACATTTGCAATGATATGATTACCCCATTTCACTTAAAAGATTTATAATATAGTTTAAAGAAGGTGATCATTATGGCTCGAAAACCACTAAAATTCACGACAGCATTTGGCGTGACCGTAATGGTTCTGGGCGTATTACTTGAACTAGGTGCATTTTTCTATCACTTAGGCAGTATGGTAAGCGCAGAAACCGTGTTTACAGGTGCCATTGTTTTGACTATCGGTCACGCGTTTTATGGTATCGACAATCTCTTTTTATCTTTGCTACTAACCTTTTTCAGTTCAATCGGCGTTGGCTACTACGTTTTCGTTCAAACTAACAGCTGGTTGTGGACAATCGTTGCTGCAATTGCATTCTTTGCCTTTATCGTTACCCTGTTTGGATTTAGATCATCGATTCGAAAAAAACACGGTATGTGGTAACTCACCAGATACTAATTAAAACAAACAAGCGCTATTCCGAATTGCTCGAAATAGCGCTTGTTTGTTTTTTATTTAAATTCCGAGCCGTGAAACAGCTCTATTTTTAATACGCATTACCAACGACCACGTAATTAACACCGCCGTCAACTGACTTGAGTAGCTGGCCCTTCGCATTGGTCTTAAACCATGCAATCGTGGGACTGGTGCTTGGATCCGCACCCTTAGCCTTCATATTGGGCGACTGGTGGTTTTCCTGTACTTGAACCGTATAAATACCAGCACCAGATTGACTAAACTGAAAGCTTAAATCCTGAGGAGCATACTGACCACTGAGCAACCGCGAAATTCGGCTGGCAAGCACCTGCTGCGTCACTGCTGGGTGACTTTCAGTGACATTTTCTTGAGAGCCTTTAGTTTGAGCTTGCTGTTTAGTCGTTTGGCTATCCTGCTTTTTTTCGCTGGGCTTTTTGGCTTCAGTAGAAGATTCAGCTACAGCCTTAGTTGAAGAATCGCTTTCAGAACGACTACTAGTCTTAGATTTCGCTACCTGACTTGTTTGGGACTTGGTTGATGCCGAATGCGACTTTTCCTGTGAGCCACAACCCCCAAGCAATCCTAAAACTGCCATTGGTAACACTATCTTGATTAATGTTTTCATCGCTTATCATTGGACAAATTCATCCCACAGAATCTGCCACTCCCCCCTTACTTATTTACGCCCATTATAACATGAGTGCAAACGAATACGTGGGGATAGCGATTATTACTTAACGGTCCCTGCAAAACTTGGCATGAAGTAACTGCTGATAGTCTCAACATCTACGTTTTGACCTGGTTGAGGCGCTGCTACAAACTGGTTATTGCCGATATAAATGGCAACGTGGTGTGTAGCACCAGCCGATCCCCAAAAAAGTAGGTCCCCTGGTTTAGCTTGAGAAACGGGTTTACGATTGACCTGCCCCTCTTGAGTTACCGTATAGTGTCCCAGGTGAATATTGGCAGCGTGCGCGTAAACGTAATCCGTCAAACCGGAACAATCCATACCGTGCAATGATTCACCACCCCACACGTAGGGGATGTTCATGGTGGCTAACTTCTTCGCTAAATTAACCACTGCCTTAGTTTGAGACGTGGTGGCAGTTTCACCATCATTATCGACAACAGTAGAACTATTGTCAGTTGACTGAGCCGTAGTTGCAGTCTGGCTGTCATTACTTCCTTCAACGGCGTCATGAGCCGCTCTTGTTGCCTCTTGGTTAGGTAATGCCTGAATGGTTGCAGCTGAAGCCGTAGTGACCGTTGCGCCAAACAAGGAAACGGTGGCCGTCAGCATCAGTAAACTGTGTTTTAGGTTCATAACTATCACCTCATATTAATTATTAATATTTACAATGATACAGGAGTAACATCACGAAAAGATTACAGTGCAGTTGATTTTATGTAACTTTTGTCCCTTTTTCATTGATCTACCTGCTTAATCACTGTTGTTTAAGTTCCCTCAGTATTATTCTGAATTATTACTCATCCAAACTTCTAATTCTTTGGCGGACTCCCAAAAATCGTTTATAATGAACCTAGGTTTAGTTGTGTTTAGTTTTAAGTCATATCAGGTGGAGGTATATTATGGAACAAGAAGTAAACGGTATTGCAGAAAAAATCATTCAATATCAAAAGAAACATAATCTTACAGATACTGAACTGGCCTTAAATCTTCACATTACAGTTGAACGGTTACACAATATCAAGTCAATGGAAAGTGACCCAACGACTGAAGAAACTGCGGTACTGAATCATTTTATCGGCGCAAACTAATTCATAGGGGTCAACATCAATGAACGCGGTACAAGTATCACAGTATAGACAAAACAGCTTGTTGATCAGATGTTCTCTGATTAACAAGCTGTTTTTAGTTTCCCATTGCTTCGTTAAAGGCGTCGTACGTTTTTTGATCAAACGCCACCATTGTCACTTGAAGCGGTGCGTCAAACTTTCGAATGGCTGATACCGCAATCTTGCAGGCTTCGTCTAAGGGATAACCGTAAATCCCCGTGCTGATGGACGGAAATGCCACTGTCTGACAATGATTCTCCACCGCCCGCTTCAGACTATTCTCGTAACAGCTACGAAGTAACTTAGGCTCTTCAAAAGAACCATCACGCCAAATCGGTCCCGGTGTGTGAATGACAAACCGAGCCGGTAACTTAAAACCCGGCGTCACTTTCGCGTCACCAGTTGGACAGCCATGCAACTTTCGGCAGGCAATATCCAGCTCGGGTCCAGCAGCCCGGTGAATGGCACCGTCAACGCCGCCTCCACCAACTAAACCAGTGTTAGCGGCATTAACGATGGCGTCACCTTTAAAAGTCGTGATATCGCCTTGAATCAATTTAAGATCAGCCATTTAAACACCTCACTTCTTTTTTCTCGACCACCAGTGTTTCTTATGCTGTTTCGTCTGTACCTTTTTCTCCTGTGCCAGCCGTTCCATGCCCACTCGCATCGGATTAGATGCCAAATCATTGAGGTTTAACGGTTTTTTCGCTGGCGTTGGTTCATCCTGGCTATCGTTCTTTTTAGACTCCGTCATTTTCTTAACCCATCTTTCATGTTTGGCTGATTTTACGGTATAATGTGCCTAGTACGTATTATTAAGTATACCGCCAAACTTGAAATTGGTGAAAGACCATGTTCCATAGTTCATGGCATTGATTTTATTAGATTAATCACTAAGCAGCACGTCTTACACAGGACGGGTTGAGTAATTCACTAAAGAGGTGGACTTATGTCTATTCAAATCGTAACGGATTCAACGGTTCAGTTAACTGCTGAAGAAGCGGCAACTTTACCAATTACCGTGGTACCGTTGATTGTTCGTTTAGGTAAAGAAGAATTTTTAAATGATGGTGTTCAAATCACCAACGCCCAGTTTTTGAGTCATTTAGTCAACGATGATGAACTTCCTAAAACCAGTCAGCCCTCAATTGGGCAGTTTTTAGAGGCCTTCAACCGACTTGGTGAAAATGGCGACGAGGTTTTATGCCTTAACCTGACTCATTTTTTGAGCGGAACAGTCAACGCTGCTCGACAAGCAGCAGAAATTTCCGAGACTAAAGTCACCGTTGTTGACTCAAAGTCAATTGACCGCGGACTGGCATTTCAAGTAATCACCGCGGCTAAATTGGCTAAAAATGGTGCCCCAATGGATACCATTCTGAACGCCATTGAACTACACCGTTCCCACACTGAGATTTACGTTTTTCTCAACACGTTGGAAAACCTCATTAGGGGCGGTCGAATTAGTAAGGCCGCTGGCGGCATCGCTAATTTGCTGAACATCAAAGTTATGGCAGAAGTCAAGGATGGCGAACTCAGAGTGGCGGCTAAGGGGCGTGGTAAACGATTTATCCGCAAAGAAATCGCTGACTTAGTGGAACGAATCAAGACCATTGCACCAGCCAAAGTTGGCTTAACGCACGTCGATAACCTAACTCAAGCAAGTGAAGTTGCCAACCAAATTAAGGCAGCGTTACCAAATACATTGGTAACCATCCATGAAGCGGGTCCAGTGATCAGCACTTATACCAGTGTGGGTGCGTTGGCGATTGAATTTTATACGGATTAAACACAGAGTGTGAAAGCAAGCGGTTAGAGACTGGAGCGTAAGTAACTTATGGTGGAAATCCCGAACTTGGATTTGTGCCATGAGTTGCTTACGTGCAAGTCTCTGCTTGTTTGAGCACATTTCAAACAGAGTGTGAAAACAAGCGGTTAGAGAGTGGAGAATAAGGCATAGACGATGGAAATCCCAGTTTTGGATTTCCGTCGTCTATGCCTTATTTGCAACTCTCTGCTTGTTTGAGCACGTTTCAAAAAAAAGAGTGTGAAACGCGGCGTTTAGAGACCGGAGTGTAACTAGGGCTCACCAAAAATCCCGGTTTTGGATTTATAGTGGGACCTAGTTACATGCAGGTCTCTGCCGCGTTGAACACGTTTAGAAAAATATAGCATAACTCAGTCTCTGACCCGATAACATAAAAAATGCCAATTCCAGTAAAGCTCGCGTGGAATTGGCATTATTTATGTTTATATTTTGAAATCTACCACGTTTTGCCATACACTACTCTCTCAAACGTGCTCACCAAGGCAGAGACCTGCACAGAACATCACCCCGCCACAAATCCAAGTCCGGGATTTACGGCGGGGTGATGTTCTGCTTCAGTCTCTAAACGCCTTGGTTCACACTCTCATTGTGGTCGATTTTGTTTAACAGCTCGATTACGTTGGCTATTTTCTTCATGCTGACGTTCCTGCTGTTCTTTTTTAAGACGCTCAATCCGCGCCGCTTCGGCTTTTTGTGCTTTGTCTTTTTCGATAATTTTAATTTTATGATGGTTATACAACCCAAGCAGTCCAAAACCAATGATGACTTGGAACGGGAACGCGATAAAAGTCGTCATCGAATAAGGCTGATGTGTAAATTGCGGAGATAATAAATCGTAAAGAATCAATAAAATCGCCATTGGCACGATAACTGCCATGGTGTCCTTAAACCACTTAGGCATTTTCTGCCATTTTTCCCACAAAGGAGATCCCCCCTAAAGTTCGCCTTGATTACGTAACTGTTTTTCAGTTAACATGGCATCCAAATAATCAAACGCCACTTCATCAATTTCACTTAAATCGATCAATGTACCCATCTTATCAACAACGGTATTCTGCTCAACCGCATGAAAAATAATTTCGTTACCACCAAATTTACTAATATAACCGGTGATACTCTCATCATCCGTCAGTTGTAACCGGATCACCCGATGAAACTTGCTGGCTTGACTCAAGACTTCCTGGAATAAGTCATCAGTACCGTCAAATAACCGTTCATCGTTGACCCCAGTCTGTGTAGTAACGCCTAACGTTTCATCCAACGTTAAGTAAGTTTTCATCACTGCTAAATAATCAGACTGCGTGGTAACTTGGGCAATCGCCGTCAATTTGACCAACCAATAACCGCCAAACTGACCGGTCATATCAACCAGATTCACCATCACGCAATCCTCACCAATCGTATTCACGCGGCCAACAAAGAACATTCCTTCATCTGCTACCGGTTTAATCGAAACAAGTTGCTGGGTCTGCTCTGCTCGATGAAGAACGTCTGAGATACCAGTTAAACTGGATACTGACACCTCTTCAACGGGTGTTAGGGTCTGCAAGAAACCCATTGCAGCAGTCTGAAGTGTGAGTTCTTTACCATCAAATTCAATTAAGGCAACGTCTGTATAGTTAAAGGTTAACAGCGGATGCTGATCCAGGTGAAACTTATTAAAAACCTGAAAATCAAAATCCCGTTCTGAGATTCTGACTACTTCACCTTCATGAAGTTCACCACTCTGCTTATCTAAAACCATCACCGCCGTTTCCTCTACCATGGCGTTTTCCAGTACCTGACGAATCAACGGCCGTTTAGAATCAAACTCAGTGGTCATCTGACCAAAAGAAAAGAAGTGTTCTGCAGTGGCGTTTTCAATACGATAACGCATATTATCAAGATCGTCGCTATCAAACTCAACAAATTCAATCACATCAAATGTCAGATAAACGGCACCATCTTCACTGCCGCTATCATCAAAAGTTGTCAAAATGATACCAGCATCATCGACAATCTCAACATAACCAGTGTAAACAATATTTTGCTTAACTTGGTAAACATTCACTAAAGCCTTTCGTTGCAATGCATATTGCAGATCATTCATGATCGAATTCATTGACGCACCACCTCTCTGTTCGCTTACATAACTTGTACAACAATGAAACTTTACGCTAATTCTAGCTTGAAAACAATCGTTTTGCGTTAAAATGTAGTTAAAATTTTATTTCACTAATAAGGGGATTTTAACATGCCTGACAAATTTCGCAAAGTTGAAGAACATCACAGTTTACCGGAAATTAAAGTGGATATCAAAACGCCGCCTAACTCGGGTGGCATGATGGACTGGGGACCCATTTTCAACTGGTTTAAAAGCTTATTTTCAAAAAAAGCCCAAAAATAATTTGACTTCCAAATCAATACCGACTATATTAGAAAGCAATTAGATAATGAAAATTAGATGGGAATAGTACCCAATGAGACTTTACACAGCGACCTGCATTTAGTGAGAGGCAGGTATAGCTCGATTTGGCGAATGAACCCAAAATTGATGGTGAGCTGTTCACGCAACTGACCCGCAAGGATGCGTTACCATCCCAAACATCAATAGGTGTTGTTGAGGCAATTCATGTAAGTGAACTGTGAAAATGGGTGGTAACACGGCGTTCGTCCCATACTGGCTTTAGGCTGGTATGGAGCGAACGCTTTTTTCATTTTCTGATACACATATCTAAGTGCACATCACAAATTAATTTAAATCAAGGAGCGATTAATATGACTGAAAAAAATTTACATTTTGAAACAAAACAAGTTCAAGCAGGTCAAGTTGTTGATGAAACCGGTGCCCGAGCTGTACCAATCTACCAGACCACGTCATACGTCTTCAAGGATGCTGCACAAGCGGCTGGACGTTTTGCATTAACGGATCCAGGTAACATTTATACGCGCCTAACTAACCCAACCACTGCCGTTGTCGAACAACGGGTTGCCACACTTGAAAACGGGACTGCCGGTGTGGCGCTAGCAACCGGTGCTGCTGCTGTGACCGCAGCGGTTTTAAACGTTGCTAATGCAGGTGACAACATTGTTTCAGCCAGCACGCTTTATGGTGGAACCTATGATTTATTCAGCGTGACACTACCCAAATTAGGTATCACCACTACCTTCGTTGATCCAGATGACCCTGAGAATTTTGCCACTGCCATCGACGACCATACCAAAGCGCTTTACATCGAAACCATCGGTAATCCAGGAATCAATTTAATTGATATTGAAGCCGTTGCAAAGATTGCCCACGACAACGGAATTATTCTCATTGCTGATAACACCTTCGGCACCCCCTACCTCATTCAGCCACTAGACCACGGCGTCGATGTCGTTGTTCATTCCGCAACTAAGTTCATTGGCGGCCACGGGACTTCAATGGGCGGTGTCATCGTCGAAAACGGCAAATTTGATTATGCTGCATCCGGCAAGTATCCTGACTTTACTACACCAGATCCAACTTACAATGGCATCGTGTGGAGTGACTTGGCTCCTGCCGCATTCACCACCAAGGTTCGTGCTCAAACGCTACGTGACACGGGTGCTGCCATCAGTCCATTTAACTCATTCTTATTGCTTCAAGGCCTAGAAGATCTTTCGTTGCGAGTAGAACGCCACGTTGCCAACGCCGAAAAGATCACTCAGTTCTTAAACGATCATCCAAAGGTCGCCTGGGTAAACTATCCTGAACTTGAAGATAGCAAATACCACGCACTCGCCCAAAAGTACTTCCCTAAGGGCACAGGCTCGATCTTTACCCTTGGTCTCAAAGGTGGCGAGGCTGCAGGTAAACAATTAATCGAAAACCTTGATCTGTTCTCTCTGCTTGCAAACGTGGGCGATGCGCACTCACTGATTATTCACCCTGCTTCAACCACCCACGCACAGTTGAACGAAGAAGAATTGAAAGCAACCGGTATCACCCCTGATTTGATCCGGATTTCAGTCGGAATTGAAAACGCGGACGATTTAATTGCTGATCTGAAACAAGCGTTAGACAAGATTTAGCTGGATGTGAAATATGAAATGAAGTGCAAATTTCTCAGATTTTACTCATTTCTAAACGATTAGGCATCATCAAAAATACCGTATATTAAAAGCCGACAGCAGTCGGCTTTTTGTTTCCCATGATTTAACGATTAAGCCACGATCTCTTCCAGTTTTTCAAGCTGATCAATTTCGTACGTTGGCTTAATGCCAGTTTTATTGTCCGCATGGGTTGGATTATACCAAACAGAATCCAACCCAAAGCTGGCTGCCCCTTTAATATCAGAGGTTAACGAATCGCCAATCACAATGGTTTGGGTTGGCTCGTAAGACTGAATTTTTTCCGTTACCCGCTGGAAAAATTCCGGTGCCGGTTTCTGGGCGCCAACCAGTTCAGAGATAAAAACGTTTTTAAAGTAACGGTCAAAATGAGCTTCAGAAAGTCGCTTTTGCTGCGTGTTAGCAACGCCATTCGTCACCACGTATAAGTCGTGATCTTGGCATAACTCATTCAGGACTTCCGGTGCTTGTGGCATTGGCTGATGCCCCTGTCCCAAATAGTAGCGGTAACGTTCTTCCATTGCCTGACCATCAATACCAGTAACGCCTAAGTGTGAAAAAAGCGTTGTAAACCGCTTAACAAGCAACTCAGGTTTGCTAATTTGACCTAACTCAAACTGTTGCCACAAAGCCAAATTTTCAGCATGATAAAACGCATAGGTCGCAGCAGTTAACGGTAATTTCAGTTCTTGAAATAAACCTTCCAGCGCTTGTTTCTCTGCGGCTTGAAAATTCAATAATGTATCATCAATATCAAAAAGCAGTGTCTGATATGCCATTTATGATTCACCTTTCGTTGGCCCAGTTGGCCGTTTAATCAAGCGATAACCCGTTATCATCGCGGCGATTGCACAAATAATAGCAGCAATCAAAAATGAAGTGTGCATCCCATAGACGAAAACGTCCGGTTGACCGTTAAGATAAGTGGTCACCTTGGTGCCTTGGTAGTGGCTCATTGCGCTAAAAAGCACCGTTGTCGAAAACGAAACACCCACCACCATTCCTAAATTACGCACTAACGCATTCATCCCACCGGCAATGCCCAGATTTTCTGGAGCAACCGCACTCATCACAATGGTATTATTAGGCGCTTGGAAGATCCCGTTACCGAAACCAACGAAGCCCACGATTGCGGTGAAAAGCCACAACGGTGTCGTTAAATCGGTCAGCATATACCCAATTTGACTCATCAGGATCAAAATTAACCCACAAAACGTAATGAGTTCAGGACCAATCCGGTCTGAAATTGCGCCCGCGATTGGGGCCACAATCACCTGAACGATTGGGTAAGCCATCAGGATCATCCCGGCCACATTCGGTTTTAATCCACGGGCATTTTCCAAATAAAACGGTGAAATGACATTAAAGAAGAAGTTGGTGACGAAAATGAGGAACCCGCATAACAGACTCATCGTAAACGCACCATTTTTGAACAAACCAAATGCCAGTAGCGGATTGGTCTGACAATTTTCGATACGAACGAAGGCCGCTCCAATCACAATTGCGAAAATAAATAGCCCTAAAATCAACGGGTTAGCAAAGCCGATTTCCTGTCCTAAAAAGATCCCCACAAATAACGATACCATGAACAACGCCATGGTTATCGCACCAAAACGATCAATTTTCTCGTGGGTCTTAGTGATGTCCGCGGGCAAGATCACTTGGCCAATCAGAATTGTGACCACCCCAATAGGAACGTTCAACCAGAAAATATAACCCCAAGGTAGATGAGATAGTACGATACCGCCCAATCCTGGCCCTGCAATGGCACCTAACGCCACAAACGAACCAATCATACCTAAAGCGCGCCCCCGTTCACTGAAGGGAAAAATTTCGGTGATAATACCGTTGTTGTTTGCCATGGTCATTGACGCTCCCAGCGCCTGAACCACTCGTGCTGACAAGAGCAAGTAAAAACTGCCATTAAACCCAGCCAGCAACGAACCCAAAACAAATAATAACGTACCAATCCGAAAAACGTTGATTTTCCCCAATGAGTCCCCCAGTTTACCGAATAGAAGCAACAGGGAACAGATGACGATCAAGTAAATCGAAACCACCCACTCCGACTGGTTCATGGGAATACTGAGATCCTTTGAAATCACAGGTAACGCAATGTTAACAATACTAGCATCTAAAGTCGACATGAATGTAAATAAACCCACCGCTGCTAGAATCCACCAGCGATGCTTCTGAACCCGCTGATCCGTTACGTAATCTTTGCTTGCCACGCTGCACCTTCTCACTCTCGAAACTTGCTATTTACAATTTTTAAATTTACGCTTTTTTACCCTTTTAATCAAACACTTAATTCGCTCATAGCAGTATTTTAACCTCATCTTTAAGGCCCTTTCTTGCTTAACCTGATTGGGACTGCTATCCTATATAATCGAGGTGTAAAACATGACAGATGATCGTTATTATCAACCAAAAAACGCTAAGGACGCGCTGCGCTACATTGAAGGCTTATTTAACCAGTACGTTCAGGCACCACTGACGATGGAATTGGTTGCCTACCATCAAAAACTCGTTAAACAGATTCAAGAAGATATTCTCCCAACAGCTGAAAAAGCAGGTCAAAGTGTTCAAGTCGAAAACGCTAACCAAATGCTGACCACTATGCAGTCCTGGCTACGTATCCGCATGAGTGGGCAACCTTTTGCGGGCAAAATGCGTCACTTTAAATTTGAAGCTGATAACGCCAAACCCCAATTTAAGCGTAAAGTCATTAAGGGACGACGAAGCGGAGGTCACCGTTCAGTTCGGCATTAAAGAAGACAAGTTTTCCAATCAGGCTGTTAACCTGTTGAAATTAAGATGTTTCTAATGGAAATATAGTTTATTAAAGGCTAGCTGGTGATACTCATTGCGACAGTAATTGAAGTTGCTGTGAAATAATTTTTACTATACGAAAAAAATGAGATTGTACCGCCAGCCTATCTTGGTACGTATTTCAATTCATTTTTTAGTTATGATTAGTCGTCATGATACTTTGATTCTATACGTCAATATAGCCGAATCGCACGTCAAAAATCAGATTCTGGCCATTTAACGCAAATAAAACCCATTCCGTGCACTTTTCGGAGTGGGTTTTATTTGCGTTAAATTCTGGCATCTACCGCGTTTTGTCACAGCTCATCAAACTTTGAAGCTTTCAACTCTTTCACAGTGTCAAATCATTTCCTAAACACGGTCTCGTAGGTCCTCAATCTTAACCCATATTTGCGCCATGAAAGTACTGAATGCTATTTTATACCACAGACTCGAAGTTCCATAAGCTCTGTGTGGTTTTTGCTTCACTTTCAGTGTAAATAAAAAGTTCTGATATCGTTCGATTTTCATCGATTAACATCAGAACTAATCTTAGATTAATTTATTTGGTCTTAAATAAATTAATGTGCGTTGTATGCCGAAACCAGGTTTTGAAGTGTCTTGGTGACATCTTTGTCAACCTTTTGGGTCACAGCTTTGGCAAAATTTTTGGTGACATTTTGGGTAATTTTGTCAGTATTGTCTTTAACATATTTAAGTGCCGCATCTTTTATTTGTTGTTGCGCCTCAGGTGTACTTGGATCCCCATTTTTACCATCTTTATAATCTTGTTGAGCACCCTTGTTGATTGCGTCGATTACTTGGTTAAGGTATGCATCATATGCTGCTTTATAGTTTGCGTCATAATTCGCATTATAAGTTGCTTTATATTCTGCATTAAATAATTTAGGCTTAGCATAAGTTGACGCATAACTCTTCGCTGGTGAACTCTTAGTCACAGCGGCCGTGTAAGATTTACCCTTATAACTTGGCAGCAAGCCCGCCTTATACCGATTCAACTTAATTTTATACTTACTGTTACTGTATTTATAGATATCCATACGATAAGTCGTCTTATCTAACTTATTCTTATTCATCAAACGATAATAAGTCGTCAGAGTCCGGTGATTCTTGCTTAACTTATACTTAGTTGGGACAGCATAACGAACAGTAGGTTGTTTAAAGTCACCAAATACAAGGATTTGTGTCTTTTTGCTGCCACTTTTAACTTTTTGCCAGTGAAACGCATAAGCGGCTTTTGATACCTTAAAATGACCGCTCGGAACGGACGAAATTTTGTTTGACGCATGTGCTGTGGTTGGTTGCTGCACGGCCACGATACCACCAAACATTACGGCTATCACAATAAGTAATTTTGTACCAATCTTTTTCATCATTATGATTCCCCCTAAAAATAGACCCATAACATTAACCGAATCATAGCATGTTAAATGCGTTAATACAATCCTTAATCTTTTTTGAGCAAAACAAAATGGATCCAAACGGACTTGAACCGTCGACCTCCTACATGCGAAGCAGGCGCTCTCCCAACTGAGCTATGGACCCAATAAACCATAAACAGACTACCACTAAACGGGCAGTCTGTTAATAGGTACAATGATTAATTTAACTGACTAATTTTCCACCATCATTAAACCATCAATATCGTTAAGCTTAATGTGGTTACGTCCTCGCTGTGTGATTAATCCCGACGTCGAGAACTGTTTCAGTTTCCGGCTGATGGTTTCCGGCGAGGTTCCTAAATAAAGCGCTAAATCCTTTTTTTGCAATGGTAAATCAAAATCATTGGTTTCTAATTCAGAACTGGTTTCAACCAGGTAGTTAGCCAACCGTTCCCCAACACTGGTTGTTAACGTCGCAGCTGCCTGGGCTTCAAGTTCGGTTACCCGCTTGCCTAAAGCATTCAACATGTTAATGGCAACCGTTGGTGACTGTTTAATTAATTTTTGAAAATCCTGACGGGTAATTAAGCAGATTTGTGTGTCGGTTAAGGCTTCCGCACTGGTCTGCCTTTCCGAATCTTCAAACAAAACCGATTCGCCATCAAAATCCCCTGTTTGCAAGAGTCGGATCAACTGTTCCCGACCATTAGCTGCACTTTGGGTCACTTTCACTTGCCCATGCGCCATAATAATCAGTGAGTTCGCATGGTCACCTGCCATGAAGACGAATTCACCCTTTTTGACGTGTCGGTCCTGTACCAACTCAGCCACTGCAGAAATCGTGTTATGATCTAATTGCTGAAAAATGGGTACTAACTTAACACATGCGATTGCATCATGATTTTCTAGCATAGCCCTAACCTCCAATCGACATACTTTCCTGCTTCATTCTAACCTGATTATACCCGATAAGACAGTCATTGAACTTGACGTAAATCAAGTCTGATTGATGACCATCAGCCAACAACCGCTATTTATCAGTGCGTACCCGTTGAATTTTGACCACGTAAAGTCTTAAAATGAATGAGAAGAGGTGATTATTCTTGAAAAAATCTGAGAGAGTACTCAAAGAGAATGTGATCGTTGACATGAACGACTTCTTATTGGAGTATGGTGCCAAAAAGTTAGGGAATCGAGATGATCTTGCGGAGGTCATCTATAACGCAGCTAAAAGCGACGTTAAGGGCTTAGATTCACTATTTAAAGATGGTGGCGAAGCCCGTGAACGCATCTATAAAGCCGTGGGTGAAGGGTTTCTTGCGGACTATCAATCTGGTGAATCGACCGACGAACTGGACAAAGATTCTGAATCACTCGTCCAAGAAGCCATCAGCTATCTCGGTAAACATGAAAAAGAACTCGATGACTGGAAGTTTAACTAAGTTACAATGCAACCGTTAAAATAAATAATCCCCATTCTGATAAAACCATCAGATGGGGATTATTTATTTTTACGACATTTATTAAATTCCTTAAACGTGCTCAAACAAGCAAAGAGTTACATATAAAGGCTTATTTTCACACTCTCTACTTCACAACAATATCATAGTGGCCACCATACGTGCCACGATCATGGACAACCCCAACACCCAACGGCGTCTTAATCTTAGTACCAAACTTTTTGTTATTCGCTAAAATTAAATAGCCGTTCTTATCGTGCCCATTTAACGTATAAGTCCCATCGGAAGTGTAGGCACCCATACCAAAAATGTGCGAACCGTTTGGTGAATAATAGGTAAATACACGGTGATGATAATGGACACGACCCATACGTTTAAAAGCAGAGATGCTCATAATCGCATCTGCTTTGGGGTTATATTTTGTTTTTGCAGCTGCGTTCGTTCCGGTCACACCGGCAACGCCCGCAAACATTGATACGGTGAGTAATAGACTCGCTATCCAAGTTTTTAATGACAAGATTAATTCTCCTCAACAATCTAGTTCGTTTGTAGCCAACAGGACTAGTATAGTCAAAGAAAATTACGCCAGTATCTCATTCAAGTTAATATTTGTCAGCATTTTGAAATAATTGTCACATAACTGTTATATTAATGATGCATTTTCTGGAATAACGCAGCCCTCAGATCATTACCCACTATCTCCAACACAAGCTTGATCAGTTGATCCGGCATATACCCCGTCACGTCTAATTGCGCTTCATGGCCATTCACATGGATAATTACCGTACCGCTGGTCACCAATTCGATGTTATATGTAGCCAGCAACGGCTTTAAAGCAGCCAACTGTGCCTCAGTCATTTTTATTCCCCCAATCTTCACTACCTTAATTATAGTAATTGAGGGCATTTCAAAGCAAGTACTAGTCAGCAGCTTAAATCGAATAGGCATCCTGACCAGAAACAATCGTGCGCACGGTTTTGCCCAGAACTTGTTCACCAACGAAAGGAGAGTTGTGTCCCTTAGATAAGAAGTCCGCAGCGTTGATTGTAAATGGCGTGGTGAGATCGAATAGCGCCATATCAGCTGGTGCACCTTCAACAAGTTGCCCAGCATTGAGTCCGAATAATGCTGCTGGTTGTACGGCCATCCAGTTGATCAGCTGCGCCAGGCTAAACTGCCCCGTTTTTACAAATTTGGTGTATAGCATGGCAAATGCCGTTTCACTACCAGTAATACCAAAGGGTGACTTCAACATGGACTGCGCTTTTTCGGCATCCGTGTGTGGTGCATGGTCGGTAGCAATGACGTCGATGGTCCCGTCTAGCAGTCCAGCAATGAGTGCCTGTCGATCTTGTTCACTGCCCAGCGGCGGATTCATTTTAAGCATGGCATTATCACGCGTAATCACCTCATCGCTTAACAATAAATGATGGGGAGACACTTCACAGGTCACGTTCACGCCTGCTGCTTTCGCTGCTCGAACGACCTGAACCGTCGCAGCCGACGAAACGTGGCAAACGTGGTAATGGACTCCGGTGGCAGCTGCTAACGCCACATCCCGGGCTACTTGAGCGGTTTCGGAAACACTGGGAATGCCAGGCAGTCCCAAACGTTTTGACACGCTGCCTTCGTGCATGACGCCACCGTAAGTCAAGCTGTCGTCTTCCGCATGGGCGACCACCGCCATGTTCAATGCAGCTGCCTGCTTCATTCCCTGATACATCGTCCCAGCAGTTTGAACACCGTTACCATCATTACTGAATGCAAAGGCACCAGCAGCCTTTAAGCCCGCCATATCAACCAGTTCATCACCGCCACGATCAGTAGTGATGGTGGCATACTGAACCATGTGAACTGCGCCGTCTCGCTGGTTTAACGCTAGCATATCTTGCATCCGTTCTGGCGTGTCTGGAGCTGGAATAACGTTTGGCATGGCAGCAATGGTGGTATAACCACCATGAGCAGCTGCTAAGCTCCCCGTCTTGACCGTTTCCTTATCAGTTTGACCGGGTTCCCGTAAATGAACGTGCAGGTCAACTAGCCCCGGGCTTACAAATAAGCCCTGCGCATCAATTATCTGGTCAACCGGCACATTTGCCGCAATGTGCTGCCCTATTTTTTCAATTTTACCGTCAGCAATTAAAACATCTTGCACTTGTAAATGCCCATCAACCAGGCACTGCCCGTTTTTAATTAATCGTTTCATGATTAATCCTCATCCACCAACCCTTGGTAACGCAGCAAACTTGTCATGATTGCCATACGAACGTAGACACCGTTAGCCATTTGCTGGAAAATTCTGGAGCAGTCACATTCCACTAGTTCATCGGCAATTTCCACACCACGGTTAACTGGCGCTGGGTGCATGATGATGGCGTGCTCCTGCATCCGAGCTTTGCGAGCAGGTGTCAGGCCGTATTCAGCATTATATTTAGCCGCAGTAAAGTTCTTATTTTCTGAAGCATCTAGTCGTTCGTGCTGAACGCGCAGAAACATCATCACGTCCATTTGATCAACCAAATCATCTACCGGTAGCCAAGTTCCGTAGGCATCAAAGCGTTCATCAAACCACTTCTTGGGTCCGCCGAAGAAGACCTGAGCACCAAGTTTATTCAAAACTTCCATGTTTGATCGGGCTACTCGTGAATGAGATAAGTCACCGATAATCGCCACTTTTAAACCTTCAAAAGTGCCAAATTCTTCGTAAATCGTCATCATATCAAGCAATGATTGTGAAGGATGCTCACCAGAACCATCACCCCCGTTAGCGATACCTACATGAATGTTGCGGTCATTCACTAGCGCGTTGTAATATTCGTTATGTCGATCACGAATGGCAACCACATCAACACCGATAGCCTGCAGTGCCTTCACGGTATCGCCCATACTCTCACCCTTATTCACTGAGCTGACAGCCGGGTTGAAGTCAACGACTTGCAAGCCCAATTTACGTTCAGCCATTTCAAAGCTGGTGTGGGTTCGGGTACTGTTTTCAAAGAACAGGTTGGCCGCGTAAACTGGCCGGGTCAGGTGAATCTGTTTACCAGCTTTAAACTGCTGGGCTTCTTTAATGAATGCCATCACTTCATCGGCATCCAAATCTTTCATACTGAGTACGTTTGCGTAACTTAACGGCTTGGTGGTTTCAATCATAGTTTTTTCCTCCTAAAATAAACGCGCCTTGCCGTGTTTGCAAAGCGCGCCTTTTAGGGTTTTATCCTTTGGACGTTTTGCTCTCACGGGAGACAATTAAATCGTCAGACAACAAAAACCTCTCTACCGCCTGTGGGTAGAGAGGTTCACCAAAGTCTAGACTCTGCGTCTAGTTCATCGTGCCTTCTTAGCCTCACAGGACTATTTGTTAAAGGTTTCATTGCTGATATCATACCCTGTTTATTTGCCAGAAACAAGTTCTTTTTTAAATTTTTTTGACCTTTACAACCAGGAAACCGTTAATGACGTATCATGCTATAATGGATTTCAGCTATGAACAAAGAGGAACGAAAAATGACAATCACCAAATTAGGGATTCGCGAACTAGTAGAATTCACGCTACGTTCTGGCGATCTTAATGCCAGCATGAACAGCATGAATACTGCTCTAGAAGGCGCTCAAATTCACCGCATGCTTCAAAAATCACGTGGCGAGCACTACCAAAAAGAATATAGTCTTGAACATGAAGTGGAACTAGCAGGTAAGCCCTACTTAGTCCATGGTCGCGCTGACGGGGTCATTTTAAACGGGAACGAGACCTTGATTGAGGAAATTAAAACGTCTGATGCAGCTTTTGATGATCTCACCGAAAACACCCTCACACTGTATTGGGGCCAGGCTAAGATGTACGCGTATATCCTGATGACCGACGAGAAGCTGACCCAGTTAACGTTGCAGTTGACTTACTATCGCCGGACAACCGAAGAAGTGACCACGCGAAAAATTTCTTATACCTTAACCGAGGCCACTGAATTTTTTAATTCGGTAACGGCTGAATACGAAACGTGGCTGCAGCTACAGGCCGATTTGCGAAATAGTCGCAATACTTCAATCAAAAACCTAACATTTCCTTTCGACCACTACCGAACGGGACAGCGTGAACTTGCCGTATCGGTCTACAAAGCATTACGCCTAAAAAAACAGCTATTCATTGAAGCACCCACTGGTACGGGAAAAACCATTTCAACGGTCTTCCCGTGTATTAAAGCCATGGGTGAAAACCAAATTCAGCGACTTTTTTATTTAACTGCCAAACAAAGTACCCGGCGAGTCGCAGAGCAGGCACTGGGGCTAATGGCCCAACAGGGATTGACCCTTCGTAGCATTACGCTAACTGCTAAGGATACGATCACTTTTCCGGAAGAAACGGACCTATCGCCCGAAGAGAACCCGTTTATGGTGGGCTATTACGACCGCTTAAAGCCTGGTTTAAAAGACATTTTAACCAATGAGACCGCCATTACTCGAGAAACCGTGGAAACTTATGCCCGTAAACACCAACTGGATCCCTTTGAATTTTCATTGGATATCAGTCTCTTTTGTGATGTCATCATATGTGACTATAACTATCTGTTCGATCCACAGGTCTACCTTCAGCGATTCTTCGCTGTCGACCACGACGATGACAACTTTTTTCTCGTGGACGAAGCACACAACTTGGTAAGCCGTTCTCGGGATATGTACTCCACGGAATTATCGTTGGCGTCATTGACGGATCTGATTGCAGCCACTAAAAATTCGGATGAAGGCACACCGACCCTACTAAGGGCTTTTCGGGCGATGCGCCGGGCCTTCTTTAAGGTCGCAGGACCGCTGATTGAAAGTGGCGAAGAAGAAAGTGTCTTTAACCATCCTGCCGATGACTTCAACAAAGCCGTCACAAAACTCAGTGATCATATCAGCGATTGGCTAGGTGACGAACAACGACCACAAACCGACTATACCAAAGCCGTTCTGGATTATTACTTTGCCTGCTTAAGCTACTTGAAGATCGCCGACTTCTACGATGAGACTTATCGCACCAAAATTAATTTAGGTGATGATCATGACCGGGAGATTACCTTTAAGCAACTGTGCCTAGATCCCAGCGCATTTCTACGAGACTGTCTGGATAAGGGCCGTGGTGCAGTGCTATTTTCAGCTACGCTTTCACCACTGGATTATTATCAGCGTGTCCTCGGTGGCAATAGTGACAGCCTCTGCTATCAGTTACCCTCACCGTTCCCGCCAAAACATCAAAGTATTTTGATCACCGACTATATCAGTACGACTTATCGTAGTCGGGAAGCTAACTTAGCTAAAATTATCACCAGTATCAAAACGTTAGTGAACGGTAAAACGGGTAATTACCTCGTCTTTCTACCTTCCTACAGCTTTCTAAGTACCGTTAGTTTAGCGTTCAAAACGGCCTATCCAGATCTGCAAACCGTCACTCAAGCCCCCAACATGAGCGAGTCAGACCGGTCAAGTTTTTTGGCCGCCTTCCAGCCCAACCCAGATGAGTCACTAGTTGGTTTTGCTATTTTAGGTGGGTTGTTTTCTGAGGGCATCGATTTAACCGCTAACCGGCTGATTGGTGTGGCAATCGTTAGCGTAGGATTACCAGGGTTGAGCACGGAAAATAATTTGCTACGGGACTACTTCGACTCGCAGGGTGAACCGGGTTTCGAATACGCTTATCAAATCCCTGGTTTGAACCACGTCTTTCAGGCAGCAGGCCGATTAATTCGCAGTACTTCTGACCAAGGCGTCATTCTCTTGATGGATCAGCGATTTGCCAGTCAGCGCTATACCCGCTACTTCCCACCGCATTGGCAGTATCACCGTATTCTGCACAGCGCTAATGAACTAGCCCCCACCATTGAACATTTCTGGGAAATGACCGATAAGGAGCCGAGCCAATCTTGAAAACAAAACTCACACTAGAACTGGAAAAAACACTGTATGAAACTTGTATTGAAGCTGGCAGTATCGCGGTAGAAGAAGTCACGATGCCTGATGATCAAGGAATTGTGGACACTTTAAGCTATCAGCATTTACCAAACGGTGAAGACGAGTGGCGTTGCTACGAATTAAAGGTGACTAAAAGTGATTTTCATTCCCACGCCAAACTTTCATTTATCGGTAACTACAACTACTTCGTCCTGCCACTATCCCTCTATCAAGAAGTCGCAGATGAAATTCCGGCAGAGATTGGCGTCCTCAGCTATCAAAAATATGATCCCACCCAATTAGCTGCTGCCACTGAACCCGTCTTAGCACCCGGCTATCTCACCGTTGAAAAGAAACCGCGGTACCAACAAATCGCCCTTGATCAAGGCGAATTGATGCGTCACTTTCTTTACTCGCTTGCCCGGGAAGTTCGCAAAGCTAAACGAGTGGAAACGGGCATCAGTCAGTATGCCACTGACCGGCTCTTCAAAGAACTAAAAAAACGCCATCAGCACTACGACATTTATGATCCAGAAAACAATTTTTACGACCGCTTTATTGACGAAACGCGTGCTAACGCGGTCACAGCGCTGCAAGAAGAAGTGGACGCGCTAAACTTAGAAATTGCCAAACTGCAACACCAACTCTACGAGGCGAAGCAAAAATGATTTATTATCCTTATTTTCGCGGTCGTCAGTATGACCTGCGCGCGCTAACTGAATTTGCTGAACGTCACTACACCGCTGACATTGTGCCCATTATTGAGCCGGTGCGTGACGTACCCGCACTGCCGAAAACAATCAAAACGTTTGCCCAGTATCACCACCGATTAGCAGTTATCCAGAATCCCCAAGTCGATCACTATGATTATCAGGCCGCTAAACGCTATCCCATCAACGACTTGTTTGAACAGCCTGGCATTCAACGAGCCTACGTTTTAACACCGCTATTACCCCCCAACCTTTTAGATAACAGCCTAGTAATCGTTCAACACTACGCTGATTTAAAATTATTTCTCGATCACGACTGGTTACCTCAGTCAGCTACACTTTTGACACCACCCGAAGCTCGCATCCGTCAACTGCTTGCTGGTCGCCGTTTCGGTCACTTATTTGATCATTACGCCGTGCCGGAACACAGTTTTGAATTTTCAACGATGCCAGATAGTTTTTGGTCTAACGATATCGAGTTTGCCCATCAATATCAGGAAATTGGCTTTAGTGATTATTTGACTCAAGGAGCTGCCTACTTTGAACGTGGTCATCCTAGTCGCACGGTCACGCTACACTTAGTTTATTTAGCTGATCATCAGGTACGCATCCACCATTTTGTTTCTGACCAACACGATGATTTTAAACACCAACGGGAAAAATACTTTGAAGCCTTAACCAAGGCAGTTCAATGGATCAAGACGCAACCTGCAGAAAATCAGACAACCGCTACCGCCAAGCTAGTCGCGTTGTCAGATCAACACCACTTCCCTGGTATGGGTGTTCTGAAGGCGCTGACGATTGAACACCATTTGGAGATTATGGAACACTACTTAGCGTTAGATTAATTCAGCGTGAATACCAAAAACGCCACTCCAAATTGGAATGACGTTTTTGGTATTTCTCTCCACTCTCATAAACGTGTTCAAACAAGCAGAGAGCCGCATATAAGTCAGGCAAGACATAAATCCAAGTGCGGGATTTTTGCCTTGCTTTTCACTTCCCTAAACGTGTTCAAACAAGCAGAGAGCTGCATGTAAGTCAGGCAAGACATAAATCCAAGTGCGGGATTTTTGCCTTGCCTGACTTACACTCCGCTCTCTAACCGCTTGTTTTCACACTCTTACTTTTTCATCGTCTTCGCCAACAACCCCACGTACGCAATGGCACCCTTCGTTTGTAAATGCACATTATCATCCGCAAACCAAGTTGGCTGATCCTTACTGAGACCATGCCAATCCACCATGTGCACGTTAGGGATACTGTTGGCAATTGAAGCAATCATCTGATTGGTTTGATCCTGCCATTTTTGCGTCGGCACGTGGGTATTAATCCAGTAGACCTGCCGTTTATTGCCCACTACTTTGAGGAAACGTGAAATATCGGCCTTCCTTGGCGGTCCGTTAGTCCCCAGATTAACCACGACGGTATCCGCCAATTGATGTTCGTTCTTTAAATTTTGAGCAATCTTCGGTAAATCATAAAATTGTCGTCCCACAGCGCCATCAACTTGAGCATTGGGAAAAACCTGCTTCATTTCTGGCACAATATCAACCATGACTGAATCACCAATGGCTGTGATCTTAGCATGATGCGCCTTGACCGTTGCCTTAGGACTTAAATGATACTTCTGGGCCACCTTTTTTTCTGAGGCCGTTAGCTTAATCGGTTTTGGTTTTGGCTTGGGTTTAGTAGTCGTTGTTTGACCGAATAAATTGGCAATCGATTTATGCCCAACTGCGAAACCACCGATCAACACGATTACAACGAGAATCACCCAGAAAATGGGCCGTTTTAGTATTGGTTTTCTTGGAGCTGCATGTCGCTTCATTACGCTTTTTTCTCCCTCTATTGCTGTTTCCCCTATTTTAACATTCTTAGGCTCTATTTTACTGAATTACCCAGCACGGATAAGTCAAAGTGTTCATTGGCGCACAGAAAAATGGATATCCTAAATCAGAATATCCACCATCCGTCGATTCATAATTAAGTGACTGTTCTCGTTTTAAATACCAAAAACTAATTTTAGATAGCCTGCAGCTAACGTTAAACCAATCAACCACAAGTCTAATTCCTGTAATCCTCGTGCCTGCTTCGTTGTATCAAAAACCATAAAGTGACCGCTAAAAAGAACGAGGCTGGCAAACAGTAAAAATGCGAATAAGAACTCCGAAGTCCCCAGAATCAGGCTGATGAAGGTGACCAGGTTCAGTGCTAATAACAAGACTCGCCCCCACGTTACCTCTCGTTTCATGGCCACCAACTGAAGATTAATTCGATTCATCATGTCTAACTCACTCCTATCCTGATAATTGGTTATCTAACCAAGGACATTGTAACGCTTCCAACGTTGTTTTATAGGGATTTACAGGAGGTTTTAGCAAGTTCTAATACAGTCAAAAAGCCCGTGTCCTAAAGGTGATAGACACGGGCTTTTTAAAATGAGAATGCTTAGATAAATCTTATTTATGCGCGTTGTTTTACTTATTTGACGGGTGCTACGCAAACACCTTCTGGTACCTTAAAGTCCTTTTGAACTAAAGTTAATTTACCAGTATCAGCGTCACGACTGTACAACGTTGCGTTATCAGTGTTCTGGTTAACTAAGATAATGAAACTTTCGTCCGCATTGAAGTTGAAGTCACGCGGGAAGTCACCCTCTGATGGGATTTGATCAATCATCGTTAATTCGCCGTTATCTTCAACCTTGAAAGTTGCAATGGAGTTGTACCCACGGTTAGAAACGTAGAGGAATTTGTTGTCGCTAGATAGACGGATCGCAGCGGCACCGTTATGAGCAGTCCAGTCACGTGGAATGGTCGTTAATTCTTCCCGCAAAGTAAACTTACCAGCTTCTGCATCATAGTCCAATACATCAACGCCGCTGCCAAGTTCACCAACTAAATAAGCGACGTTTTTGTCAGTATTGAAAACGATGTGCCGTGGACCAAAACCGGCAGCACACTTGAACTGAGACTTCTCGGTTAATTTGCCGTCATCACTTAGATCATAAAGGTAAACCACGTCTTCACCGAGGTCGCATGACACTAACCGCTTATCCGGTGTTAAATCAGCAAAGTGTGGGTGTGGTCCATCCTGCTGTTCTGGAGCAGGACCAACGGCACCAGTATGTTGAGTGGTGTCTGCGGTTGTCAACGTGCCATCATCATTGATCTTATAGACGATAACGACACCAGTATGATAATTAGCCGTAAAAACTAATTGACGGTCTTCATCAACAGCAACATAAGCTGGGTTGGGTCCAGCAATCAGATTTTTATCCAGTTCCTTAAACGGCTTTTCACTAGCATCAAAGACCTTCAAACCACCAATCTTCTTGCCATCTTCTGATTCCGCGTCAATAGCGTAAACCTTATGTGCCTTTGATTCGGCAACGTAGGTTGGGTTGCCAGCGCGGCCAACTAATTCAAGGTTTTGTAACTGCTTCTTTTCAGTGTCTAATTGCAGTTCGTAAACACCTTCACTGCTCTTATGCGTATAGGTACCGATTAAAAATGTTTCAATCATGTTCAATCCTCCACTATGCTTAATATTAAATTCAACGTCAATTATAGCACAGGTCTAGTCCGACCCTAAAAGGTGAATGATTTCTTTGTGATTATTTTTACTTGGTTGAAAGGGTTCGAATCAGGTGCATTTTATGGTACACTCGTAGACATTCACTCACAAAAAGGAAGTATTTCCATGGAAAAATTTGAACTTTACCACCCAATATTAACGCCGCATTATCAGTTGAATTGGCTGACTAATTTTAAAGTGAAGGACATCAACGCTTTACGTCAAACCGTTAATCCCAATGAATCAATGATTGAAACGGCCAACTATATCAACCGTGAAATGAGCACTGTCATGAACGATCGAGCACTAACCTGGGGTGTTGGGGATAAGCAAACCGATCACTTCCTGGGCATTGTTACCTTGACGCCAGCCAATGACACATCTGAAAAGGCTGAGCTCACAATTACCCGGGTGAACGATGATGATCAGGCATTAGTTGAAGAAATCAAAACTTACATGGCCGAATTTTCCAAAAATCAGCTTCTGAATACTCATTTAGTCATTAAATTAAAATGAGGCTTTCTGGAATCTTTCTAAAAAAAGTGTTTTAATAAGGGTAACTAATAATTACTCTAATGTGAAAGGAGATTATAATCATGAAAGAACCCGATGCAACCCTTAACGCTGCGCTTGCTAAGCTCCGCGAACAGCATGTTCGAATCACTCCTCAGCGTAAATTAATTCTAGACTACTTAATGACTCATGAAAATCATCCGCCGGTAGAAGAAATCTATAAGGAATTGGCTCCCAAAATGGCTTCTCTTAGTCTTGCCACCGTGTATAATACACTGAACCTTTTCGTTGAACTGGGAATTGTTATTGAGATTCCTAACGAAAATGGTGGTGTTCGGTACGATTTCTTCGGTCAACCTCACTATCACGCTATTTGCGAAAACTGCGGTAAAGTGACTGATATTTATGATCCCAATTTGCCACAAATCGCTAGTATGCTGGAAAACACGGCTCAAAAACAGTCTGGTTATGATTTCAACTCCTGCCACATCGAGCTTTATGGTCTCTGCCCAGAATGCCAAGCTAAAGGCATTACGCGAGCTTCGTAAATAACGCCTAACTTTAAACGCAAAACCGGGTTAACTTTAACTTCAAAGTTGAGCCGGTTTTTTAGATACCTGACTGAAATCTAAAATTAATGGCTTAAGCGTTTTGTTACCTGTTTTTAACATGAATGAAAACAAGCTCAGTTTAGCCTACCAAGACAACGTCTAAGCCTGTAATATTACAGGCTCAGCGACTGTTGCTAGCTTGTCAAGCAGCCTTTTTCTCGGTAGTATGATTCCAGAGAATGAATCGACCGTTCATTAAAAATATGTTTATAGAGAGATGATAAATGTGAAGAAATTGCCAAAGTTTTCATTATTACTTACTGGATTACTGACATTATTCACAGTGAGTGCAGCCAGTACAACCACTGCTCACGCTGCCAGTTCAGCCGTAAATAATTATATTTCAAGTCAAAAGATTAAACCTGCTAAGGTGACCAAAACCATTTGGAGTGGCTTTCCTAAGAATGCTTACCGGCATGGTGTTGGTAAACCAGAGGGCGTGGTCGTGCACGAAACGGCCAACCCAAGTTCCACTATTTACAACGAAATTGCCTATATGAAGGCACATTACAATAACGCTTTTGTTCACTCTTTCGTTGATGCTTCTCGGATCATTAACATTGCGAATACCAACTACCTTGCTTGGGGTGTTGGGTTCCCTGGTAACGCCCGCTTTGTTCAATTCGAACAAGTCGAAGTCCACAGCAAGAGCGCCTTTGCTCACGAAGTTGCCAACGCGGCTTGGTACACAGCCTACTTGCTCCATCAATATGGTTTGAAGCCAAACGACGCTGCCTATGACGGTAAAGGTACGGTTTGGTCTCACGGTTCAGTTGCCAAACACCTTGGTGGCTCTGATCATACCGATCCAGTGGGTTATTACTCAACGACTGGTAAGAAATACTTCGGCCAAAGCTACAACATGGCCGCCTTCTATCAGTTAGTCCACTCATACTACTACAGTGATTTTAGTGGTTCTGCTTCAACACCAAGTAGTTCAGCTTCCGCTACGCCACTGGATAAAGTCACTTACAGTAAGCTGACTACTACTGGTAAACTTTCAAGTCAGTATGCTAACTATCGTTTGTATAATCACGTTAAGAACGCATATGCTAACACTTCCAAGTACAGCTGGTCATCTGTCGGTGCCGCTGCAGGCAAGAAGGTTTACATCAACGATAAGGGTGTGAAGGACAAAGCCGGTACAACTTGGTACCGTTTCACCTTCAGCACCGCAAAGAACGCTAAGCAGTACTGGGCTTACTCTGGTGCCGTTGATTTAGATAAATAGAGTGTGAAAATAAGCATTTAGAGAGTGGAGAATAAGGCACAGCCAATGAAAATCCTGGTTTTGGGATTTCCATTGGCTGTGCCTTATTTGCAACTCTCTGCTTGTTTGAGCACGTTTAAGAAACGTGTGAAGCAGTGACATAAGTCTATGTTGATAAAAGTTTTGTCTGCTTTCTCGACTTATAAAAATTTACTTTTGTTCAATACTTCTACCTAGCCTAAATCTGTTTCACAACTCAGATTCCAGAGTTGTTTCACACTTTTTTTCTAGCCTGTCTTTCACTAGCCACCATTGCCCAAGTTGTTAACGGAATCGTGGCAATCACTGACATCATGGAGAACAGAACCATTAACACTTCCCCAACCAATATTTTGTCATTTAAAATTTCACCTAAGGAATAATGCACACCTGCAAACCAGATGAACAGCGCTAAAAAACCACCGAAGAACCCAAAAAACAAGGTGTTAAACGTCGTCCCAATAATTTGAGAACCCACTTTAAAACCCGCAGCCTGTAAATTCTTCAAAGTAATTTTCGGATGTTGCTCTAGTATTTCAGCTAATCCGGCAGCAATCGCAATGGCTGCTTCGGCAATGGCCCCTAATGTACTCAAAATTGCCGTGGAAATGGCCACGTTTAAATAGCTGATGCCTAAAATCGTGGACATCCCTTCTAAATCTTCACTATCTTCCTGCCCAAACCCCTGAATCTGCGCCCAGTGTTCAACCGGGATGATTAAAATCACCAGCAGGATCAAGACCGCCACAGAAGCATAGAAAGCTACCATGGTACTGTTTGAATCATTGCCACCAAGAAAAATGGTCATCGCAAGCACGATAATCCCCGTCACCAACGTCACTAAAACTGGTGAAAAGTGAAAGGCCATCAGCACCATGGAAAAGAACAGTGCAGCAAAGTTAAAGAGTAGACTAATCCAGGCCTGCAATCCCTGAGTACCACCCACAGCAACCATGCAAATGAGTAACAGTAATCCTAGTGCCGTAATCGTCCCCATGACTTATGACCTCCAATCATTAGACTTGTAATGCCACAGGCAAGTGGAATCGTCAATACGATACCAATCCCGCTAATGAGACTTTGGACCACCCCAAGCGACATGGTCATATTGAAGGTATACCCCCAGGAGTTGGCATTTTTCAGAAAAAGCAACGCCAGCGGTAAAGTCTCCGCCACGAAAATAAAGAATAATACATTGACTAAAGGCCCCATGATCTCGCCGCCGATTTGCCTACCAGATTTAAAAATTTGTTTGGCTGAAATATCGGGTTTCTCCGTTTTTAACGCCATTAGTGACGCAATAATATCCGTGGATTCATCCATGACTGCCCCCAAGGAGCCCAAAATGGTTTCTGCTAGAAACAGCGGTCGTGGCAACTGCGTCACATACTGCATGGACTCATAATACACGCCACGTTCATGGGTCAGCGCAAAAACAGCCAATGCCACTACGATGGAAATCGCGGTGCCCCCAATCGTTGCCAGTAGCGTCATTAACATCTGCCGATTAAAACCAATCACGATCAGCAGCGTTAACGCCGCAAAAACAATCGCTAAACCACCAAAAATAACCAGAACGATGCCACCTTGAGTATGGGTGTTCCAACTAACTGCCAACCAGAACAAAACCCCGTTCACAACGACGCTGGCAAGTGCCATCAAGCCACTAAACCGCATTAGTATTAATAGAAGACTAACGGTCAGCCAGAGTGTAAAAGCCAACGCTGTGTCCCGTTTGAGATTACTAATGGCTGCCGAAATCTGCCCCCGATTGTGGTGTATGGTTAGAAATACCTTTTGACCACGATGGTAACCCAGCGTCGTGGCTTGCGACTTCAAATAAGTATTCTCAATGGTTAACTTTTTTCCCTTATTACTGCCGTTGGTAATTATACCGTGTAATTTCTGTTCAACTTGACGATCCTCATTATTGAATTGATCAGACTGTTTTTCTGAACTGAGTTGCTTAACTGATTGAATTTTTAAAATGGGTGTTTGGTACAGTTGATCATCATGGGCCACACCAAATACCAGCAACGCACCTAAGATGACCACCAAGTAGGGCCACCAGTGTTGCCAAAATAAATGCCTTTTTTTTGCTCCAATTATCATGTCACTACCACCTTGTCACAAACCATCATATCATATGGCCGTTGTGGGATTCAAAGCGCCAAAAGATTTAAACTAACCGTTAGTTTTTACTTTTTTCAACAACTATTCTTGCAATTGAGTGGGTATATAGGGTAGAATGGTCGAGTGATTGATTACACCATATTCAAGAAGTGAGGGTTAGACACATGAGAAAAGCACATCCACATGGCGTACAAGGCCGTCGTCCAGTGAACCAAAAGAAGGACGCCAAGCGCCAAAAAGAAATTTCAAACTTGCAACAATGGCTTAAGAGCGAAAACAAGAAGTAATTCTTGTTGATTGCAAGCATTGCAGGTAAAAAAGGTCTCATTTAAGCGACTATGCATGGTCACTTAAATGAGACCTTTTTTCTATGCCAATCCCTGATAGAGTTCATAGTATCGCCCACGATGCTGCAGTAATTCCTCGTGAGTACCCCGCTCAATGATCCGACCATTATCGATCACCAAAATCAAATCTGCGTTAAACACCGTAGATAGTCGATGCGCAATCACAAAGGTCGTTCGGTTAGCCATCAAATTATCCATTCCTGCCTGAACCAAACGCTCTGTTCGGGTATCAATATTAGAGGTTGCTTCATCTAAAATCATCACTGGCGGATCCACGATTGCGGCACGGGCAATAGCCAGCATTTGACGTTGCCCGGACGACAATTCCTCACCATCGCCAGTAATCTCCGTATCGTATCCTGCTGGTAACTCATTAATGAAGACATCCGCCCGCGCCAACTGAGCCGCAGCAATCACTGCCGAATCGTCAGCATCGGGAATACCATAACGAATATTATCCCTGATAGTACCCGTAAACAAGTGCGTATCCTGCAGAACAATCGCTAATGCCCGACGCAAATCGGCCTTCTTAATGGTTGCAATATCCACCCCATCATACATAATCTGACCGCTATCAATATCGTAAAACCGATTAAGCATGTTAGTAGTGGTCGTCTTCCCAGCCCCGGTCTCGCCAACTAGGGCTATTTTCGTGCCTGCTTGTGCTTCAAAACTTAAATCATGTAACCCAACGTTGGATTGTGGATAGGTAAAGTTCACGTGAGCAAATTTAATGTTCCCCTTTACCGGCACCCGTGGTCGTGAAGTATCTACTGGCTGCCAGAACCAGCTCTCACCCTCCTTGACCAACGTGGTGGTTCCTTGATCATCTTCAGGAGTCTCATCAAGCAATTGAAAAATTCGCCCAGCACCCGCCATGGCCTGCACGATTGAATTTAATTGCTGCGAAATCTGCGCGATTGGCTGACTAAATGAACGGCTTAACTGCAAAAACGCAGCAATTGTCCCCAAAGTAATCAGCGTCGGGTGCATGATTGCTAAGCCACCCCCTAATACTGCAATTAAAACGTACAGCAAATTTCCCATATTACCCATGATGGGAAAAAGCATGGTGGCAAACCCATTGGCGTATCTGGCATCGTTACGCAGCGCGTCATTGTACGTTTCAAACTCGGCTTGCACCTGTTTTTCGTGGGAAAACACTTTAATCACCCGTTCGCCATTCAGCATTTCTTCCACAAAGGCATTCAGCTTACCCAGGGAAGCTTGCTGAGCTCGAAAATACCTGGCACTGCGATGAGTCAGCCACCGTACGATCACAATGCTGGCAGCAAAAATAGTCAGCGAAACTAAGGTCAATACGGGACTCAAAAACAGCATAGCTGCTAGTGCGAAGGTCACGTTAAACAGCGCTACCACAAACTGAGGAAAACTTTGCGTAATTAACTGCATCAACGTATCCACATCGTTTGTGTAGCGACTCATAACGTTACCGTAGTCGTTTTGATCAAAGTAACGCAGCGGTAGCTCCTGCATTTTCTCAAACATCTGGTTTCTAATCGACTCTTGAATCCGTTGACCAATCACCGCCATGATTTGCGAATAAATCACGGTAGCAATCACTCCAACGTAGAAAATAGCCGCCATCACACCGATTGCCACCAATAGCGGTTTAAAATCTGGCTTCGCAACACGGGTCAACGGCAGGATGTAGTGATCGATTAACCGTTGAATGAATAGTGAACCAGCCACCCCTGATAAAGCGCTTAAAATAATGGCTATTAGGCTGATACTCAGCCAACCCTTATAATCACTCACCAACAGTTTTAAAAGGCGCCAGAAGGTCTCACGTCGCTTATTCATGGCGGTCACCTCTTGTCTTCTGCTGTGCTTGGTAGAGTTGCCGATACCATTGATTAGAGTCCATCAATTCGTTATGGGTCCCAACGGCTTCAATACCGCCACGCTTCATGATAATGATTTGATCAGCATCAATAATACTGCCGATTCGCTGAGTGATCATCAGCTTAGTAACCTCAGGCAAGTCCCGTTTAAACGCTTGACGAATCCGTGCCTCGGTCTGCGTATCGGTGGCACTGGTAGCATTATCCAAGATTAGGATCTTCGGCTGTTTCAACAGCGCTCGTGCAATCGTCAGCCGCTGACGCTGACCACCCGAAACATTTTGACCCGTCTGCTCAATTCTGGTATCCAAACCTGCTGGTAAATGATCCACAAAATCCTTGGCTTGAGCCTGCTGAAGCACCTGATTAAGCTGTTCATCCGTGGCAGCTGGATTACCCCATTGTAAATTTTCTCGAACTGTACCCGAAAATAAAATGGTATTCTGCAGCACCATGGCAACTTGATCCCGTAAAGTTTTTAAATTGTATTGCCGCACATTCTTTCCGCCAACCCGAACAACGCCACTAGAAACATCGTATAGTCGTGGAATCAATGATACCAGAGTCGTTTTAGAAGTCCCTGTTTCACCAATAATGCCCACCACCGCACCACTCTTAATGTGCAGGTTAACGTCTTTTAGCTGATCGTCATCGGTGCCGGGATAACTGAACGAGACGTGTTCAAAATCAATCCTGCCATCCGTGACTTCGGTTTCAGCATCCGGCAGCGCAACGATATCTGGCGCCGTCTCCAGCACTTCCACCGCACGTTCTGCAGAAGCCTGTGAGACTGATAACTGAGAAAAAATCATGGCTAGCATGTTCAAACTGTATAAAATCGAAATGCTGTACGTAAACAAACTGACGAATTGGCCAATCTCTAGTGTCTTACCAACAATCAACTTAGCGCCAAGCCAAGATAAAATCAGCATGGTCGTACTGATTACAAATTGCATCAGCGGCATGTTTAGAGCAACGATTCGTTGTGCCTTAGCGAAAACCTGAGCGATTTCTTTTGCCGCCTGTCGAAACTTAGAGATTTCAGCGCCCTGCTGCCCGTACGTTTTCACTACCCGAATACCACGAAGATTTTCTCTGACCACTCGGTTTAACTTATCATACTGACGAAATACCTGTCGAAATAGTGGTCGAGATTGCTTGACGATCCAGAACAACCCAATTGCCAGCACCGGAACCACGCACACAAATAACCAGCCCGCTTGGCGACTGACTAAAAACGCCATGATGATGGAAAATAGCAGCATGGAAGGCGCACGAACTGCCACCCGAATCAACATCTGATACGCTGTTTGAATATTCGTAATATCGGTGGTCAGGCGAGTAACTAAACTAGAAGTGGCAAAATGATCTAAATTTTGAAAGGAAAAGGTTTGAATTCGACTGAAGAGATCATGCCTTAAATTTTTAGCAAAACCAGCTGCCGCCTGACTTGAAAACCAACTGGCACTGGCACCTAACGTCAGGGATACTGCTGACATCAACAGGAGCAATCCGCCAACTTTAATCACAACTGATAAGTTGCCCGGACGAATCCCTTGGTCAATAATGGCGGCCATTAAAAACGGGATAAACGTCTCAATGGCAGATTCTGAAATCACGAGTAACGGTGACACCATTGTTTGAAGCCGGTATTCACGTACCGATTTTAATAACGTGTGCAGCATTGCTTACACACCCCCACGTACTGAAATTACCGTAAGTTTACCATGAGTCTCGTTAAATTTATGGAAGAAACACTTGCCGCTTATTCCATAAAAAAAACATGCCTCCCGACTAAAAGATTAGTCGAAATGCATGCTTCCCATACCTCAACGTTTTGCGTTCTGGTTAATCGCCAACTACCAGCACAGGTGTAATCGACCGCCGAACCACATACCCAGTGGTTGACCCCATGATGGCCCGGTTTAATCCGTGAACACCTGACTTACCGATAACGGTCAAAGTAGTCTCCAGCAGGTCCGGTAACGTCTCCGAAATAGCCTGTTTAGGAATACCCACCTCGAAGTCTGTTTCCACATCAACGCCAGCATCTTTAGCCCGCTTTTTAGCTGCCTGCAATGATTCTTCAGCCTGTTCTTTCATGTGTGCCATAATGTCATCGCCAAAAATTGCCCCATATTGGGTGTAACTCTGATCGTTAGCAATCGCGACAACCGTAATCTTTGACCCATAATGTTTCGCAATATCAACTGCAGCATCCAGCGCCCGGTAAGCATTCTCACTACCATCAATTGGAACTAAAATTTTCTCAAACATAAATGACACCTCCGCTTCTTTTCTACTTTTATGCTACCACATTTGAAAGCGCTAACGTTAAAATATGTACTAAAACAATGTGAGCAATTTCACCCTTATTTCCAAGAAAAAAAGTTAAAAATAATTTTTCTTTGGCAAAACGCAACGCAACAGTACGTCGCTTCACCTGTTCAAAATGTCAAGATTGAATTCTATATTTTAGCTCCCTATAATGAAGCTTGAGTTTTTAAATCGGGGGGATATTAATGCAAGAAACAACCAAGGATTTATCATCTACCATTACCAAAGCCTATCACCATAATTGGGTGATCAAGCTGACGTTAAGCCAATCCGAAGCTGTTACGGGAATGGTAAACACTTCCCCAAGTGACGGGGGATTTTACCTGACTCATGACGGTGATATTGAGCGGTTTGAACTGGAAGATCTCAACAACGTCACCGTGATTGAAAAAAATTGGTGGAAAATCTAGCACCAGTTTAACGTTATGAAAGCTGGCTGACGATCCGTTAGCGGCTTAGTCAGCATGAGTTAATACTTTACACTTAATTAAATAGTCTCATTATTCAGCTAATTTCGACTGAGTAATGATCATAAAATCAAGCCGGTTCCAAAGTCTATTGACAACTTTGAGACCGGCTTTTTATAATCAATCTTATATCAAAGCCACTGAGGTAGCAGTATAATAAGAACAGTCTACTAATCAGATGGAGGTTATCAAATGGCAGATAAAATTGATCAAGATTTAATAAAAACAGATTTATACGACGCCGTAAACGGCGAATGGCTTAAAACAGCCACCATCCCAGGCGACCACTCAACTACAGGCGGGTTTACCGACCTCTCGGATGGTATTGAGAAAACGTTAATGGCCGACTTTAAGGATTTATTAGCTGGTAAATTAACACCTGAAAACGATGAAATGAATGAATTCAAGAAATTTTATGAACTCGTCAGTGATTTTGACAAACGGGAAAAAGATGGCAGTACACCTTTAAAGCCATACCTTGACCGAATTGAAGCTCTTAACAACTATCAAAATCTCAGTGACCAACTGGCTGACTGGATTTTAGCTGGTCTGCCAACACCGTTCTCACTGGATATTGATTCAGATATGAAGGATTCCACTAAGTACGCGCTGTTTGCTAGCGGGCCACGCTTATTCTTGCCCGATAAAACTTATTATGATAAGGATAATCAGGCCGCAAAACAGTTAATGCCTGTACTAGAAAAGATGATGACCCAGTTATTCGAACAAGCTGGTTATGATGCTTCTAAAGCTGAAACCATCATTGAACAAGCAACTGCCTTTGATCGACTGATTGCACCTCACGTTAAATCAGCCGAAGAAGGTGCTGATTACAGCAAGATGTACAATCCACGGACACTTGCCCAAATTGCTGACAGCACTGATAAATTGGACCTGAGAACCGCTATTACGACGCTAGTCCACGGCACACCGGAAAAAATCATCGCAACAGAACCAGACTTCTTCGATGCCTTGGGTGACCTACTGACGGATGATCATTTCCAGATGATGAAGAGCTGGCTCCTGTTCAAGACAGTCATGGGCTTATCCAGCTACTTAACCGACGAGCAACGACAAACTAGTACCATCTACGGTCGTGCGATGAGTGGCCGTAAAGAAGCCCGTAGTCAAGAAAAAGCCGCTTATGATTTAGCCACTGGCACCTTTGATCAAGTCGTTGGTGATTACTATGGCCGCAAATACTTTGGTGAAGCTGCTAAGCAGGACGTTCATGACATGGTGGTTAAAATGGTTAACGTCTATAAGAAACGCCTGGCTAACAATACTTGGCTTGGTAAAGCGACCCGTGAAAAAGCGATTTTAAAGCTTGATAAATTAGGTATCCAAGTGGGTTATCCAGATAAGATTGACCCGCTATACCGTAAATTCAAAGTCACTACTGCTAGTGAAGGTGGCAGCGTACTGTCTAACTTGATGACGTTTACCCGCATCCGGAACGAAGACGATTTTGCCCGTTGGAATCAACCCGTTGATAGAAGCCGATGGGAAATGAGTGCCTCAACTGTTAACGCCTACTTCCATCCCTTCTACAACATCATCGTGTTCCCTGCAGCAATCCTGCAGGCACCGTTCTACAGTCTCAAGCAGTCTTCTAGTGAAAACTTTGGTGGTATCGGTGCCGTCATCGCCCACGAAATTTCTCATGCTTTCGACAATAATGGCTCGCTGTTTGACGAAAACGGCAGTCTAAACAACTGGTGGACAAAAGAAGATAACGAACACTTCCATGAATTAGCAGAAAACATGGTGAAGGAATTCGATGGCTTGCCTTATTCAGGTCAAAAAGTGAATGGGAAGCTGACCGTTTCCGAAAACATTGCCGATGGTGGTGGTCTTAGCTGTGCTTTGGAAGCCGCTAAAGGTGAATCAGACGTAGATTTGAACGCCTTCTTCCTCAACTGGGCCAAGATTTGGCGCCAAAAGGCCACGCCAGAACGCGAACAGCTGTTACTGTCCATCGATGTCCATGCCCCAGCTAAATTGCGGGCTAACGTTCAAGTTCAAAATCTGGACGATTTCTTCAGTACTTTCGACGTTCAACCGGGCGATAAGATGTATAAGGCACCGGAGGATCGTGTGAAAATCTGGTAGAGTGTGAAAACAGGCGTCTAGAGAGCGGAGTGTAAGTGGATAATGCTAAAAATCCTGGGCTTGGATTATTAGCATTATCTGCTTACATGCAGCTCTCTGCTTGTTTGAACACGTTTATGAGAGCGGAGAGTAAGGCGTTTGGATTATTAGCGTTATCTGCTTACATGCAGCTCTCTGCCTGTTTGAACACGTTTAGACTATATTGACGCGTAGAACCCCAAGTACGGTTATCACTAAATTTTGGCTAAAAATAACTGGAGGTCTTTCCCTTGCATAATGTGTATTTCAATCACGATGGTAACGTTGACGATTTAGTCTCACTTTTACTACTACTTCAGATGCCCGACGTTAACCTGATTGGTGTCGGTGTTACTGATGCAGATGGTTATGTTGATCCTGCATCTTCCGCTTCGCAAAAAATCATTGATCGTTTCGGCCATGAGGGTCGCAAACCGGCTGCCGTGGCCAAATCAAATTCACGGCCAGCTCACCAATTCCCCAAGGAGTGGCGGTTAAGCGCCTTTTCATTTGATGATTTTCCAATATTAAACGAACACGGTGAACCAAAAACACCTTTGGCAGCAAAACCGGCTCATCTAGACATGGTCGATGCCATCAAACAATCTGCCACACCCGTTACCCTAGTGATGACTGGTCCATTGACAGATTTGGCCCGCGCCTTAACGACTGACCCTTCAATTGCCGAGAATATTGAACGGCTATACTGGATGGGTGGTGCCATGAACAGCCAAGGGAATGTTGCTGAACCAGGACAGGATGGCACAGTAGAGTGGAACGCCTACTGGGATGGACAAGCAGTCAAGAAAGTTTGGGATTCACCGTTAAAGATCACTATGGTGGGCTTGGACAGTACGGATCAAGTCCCATTGACCAAGGAACTCAGAACCCGATGGGCCAAACAGCGGCAGTATCCTGCGCTGGATTTAATCGGTCAGGGCTACTCACTGGTTCATTCCTTTGAAGCTAACTCAACTTACTACCTGTGGGATGTTTTAACGACCTTAATCAGTAACTACCCTGATTTGGTTGATTCAATTCCCGTTAAAAGTGATGTGATCGACCACGCCCCTTCTGAAGGCCGCACCTTCATCACCGAAAACGGACGTGACATTACCTTCGTCACAAACGTTCATGCTGAAGCTTTCTTTGATAAAATTGATGAACTTGCTAAATTAGCGACTGACTAATGTAAAAATAACAAAAGAGCGGTTATCCTTCATTTTCGGGATAACCGCTCTTTATTATTAGATAACACCCTCACGCAACCCCATAAAAATGGTTAAAATCAGCAAATCAGCTGACCCACCCAAACTGAGGTTACGTGCGGTAAAAATCTCGTTTAATTCGTCAAGAAATGCCATTCCCTGGACCGTTCGACTGCCGCCTAAAGCGAAGTACCGTTCTGACTGTAAGTGCGCCCAGGAAACGATATCGTTGGTTTTAGCGCGCTTCACCAGATTAGTATCCACACTATTACCCACGATGGTCATCAAGGTATCCAACAAACGTTGATTCTTGGTCCCCTGATGCTGACGCAAGGCAGGCAAGGCAATGTCCATCACCGTTGGAAAACCGGCTTCGGCTTCGCCACGAATCCCTTTAATGCCATAGGTCAAATACTCTTTCTCTCCAGCCGTTAACGACTCGGGTGCCTTATCCGCTAATCCTTTAAAATCGTTAACAGTTAAATCCTTCAGCATGAGCTGAACGATCTTCTGTAACGAAAAATCGTGATGATCAGCATGATAGGCATCCGCAGTCACTAAAATGCCCAGTGAGAAAATGGCACCTTTATGCGTATTAACACCCTTAGTCGCCTCAAACATGGCCTTTTCAGCCTCAATACCAGCCGGACGAATCGCTAAGAACAACGCTCTGAGATCTTCACCTTGAAACACAGAACCCTGCTCAACACAACAGCTGAAATACCGTCTGAGACTCATAGAACTGTCAATAAAGGTGAAGACATTCATGTCAGGATGCGGACCGCTGGAAACAGGATCGACTAACCCTGGTTTGGGATTCACGCTGACTTCATATAGCAGTGCGCGTAATGCATCGCCTACTAAGGTGTCTTTTTCGTGATCGTTCATATCTAACGTCCTCCTGCAGCTTCGAATTCAGCTGTATAAATCTCACTGATTCGAGCTTGTAGTTCCGTTACCGAATGACGTCTAGAACGAGCACAATCCTTCGCTTCTCGATCACAAATCAGACATTGACGTACTGGCAAATCAAAGTCGGAACGGGACAGTGCCCGCTCTTGGCCAGCATGCAAAACGTCCACGTCAAACAACCGCCCCAAATGGTCATGATCCTCGAACTCAACGGCTAACTGTTTGGTTGACGTTGGATCAAGCTCAACGGTAATGAATAGCTCATTTCCAGTTGGCTTATCCCACTGCGTCACCGTCCGAAAGCGCCGAGTCTGCGCCTTTAACTGGTCGTAAAAACGTTGCATACCAGCGGTGAATAACCGCTTAATCTGCTGATTGTTTTTAATCGGCCCAGGAATATTCAGTTTAATGGCAATCACCGTTTCGTTTGGATAGCGATGCAGCAGTTGTTGCTGCAGTGCCACCCGCGCATCGCGATTATCAAGCACATCAGTGATTTCTTGTGGCTGACCAGTTTGAAAAATGGCGGTCATCGACTCAGTCCTTTCAGGAATACGTTTCTTAAATTCGATTTAGTCTTTAACTTCTTTGATCGTATCAATGATTGACCCATCACGGTATTCAATCATGGCAACGGTGCGATCGGTGAATTCAAGTGGCTTTGGCTTGCCCACTTTTTGTTCAGCCAGCTTTTGCAGGTCTTCAATCTTATAAACTGGCACACCAGGTAAGTTACCAAGTGCTTCTTGAAGGTCCTTGCGCTTAGGGTTAATGGCAATCCCATATTCAGTGACCAATACGTCAACTGAATCACCAGGTGTCACAACAGTTGTAACATCTGGCACAACCGTTGCGATACGACCACGAACTAATGGTGCGGAAATAATCGTTAACTTAGCCGTTGCAGCATCTTGGTGACCACCAATGGCACCACGAATCACTCCGTCGGAACCAGACATGACGTTCACGTTGAACTTGGTGTCGATTTCCAGAGCACTCAGGATAACAACGTCCAACTGGTCAACCATAGCACCCTTGTTATCGGGATCAGCGTACCATGAAGCATCGATTTCTTGTTGGTTGGCACTGGTATGCATTGAATCAGCAGCACCCTTGTCAAAGTCTTGAACATCCATGACCTTGTCGACTAATCCTTCTTTTAACAGATCAGTGGTTGGCTTAGTAATCCCACCCAAAGCGAAGGAAGCTTTAATCTTATTATCAATCATAGCCTGACGCAGGTAACGCGTAACTGCTAAGGCTGCACCACCTGAACCGGTTTGGAATGAGAAGCCGTCCTTGAAGTAAGGTGAATTAACAATCACATCGTTAACCGTAGCAGCAATCTTCAACTCCTTAGGGTCCTTAGTGAACCGGGTAGCACCGGAACCAATTTTATCAGGGTCCCCGACCTTATCAACTTTAACCACGTAGTCCACTTGAGTCTGCTTGATTGAAGCTGGAGTGTTTGGATAACTCACAATGTTATCAGTCAGTAAAACGACTTTGTCGGCGTATTGAGCATCCATTAAAGCATAACCCAATGAACCGAAGACAGCGTCGCCTTCCATACCATTAGCATTACCAAGTGCATCCGCGTTAGGCACACCCAAGAAGGCAACGTCAATCTTAATGTCGCCGTGTTCGATTGCCCGGGCACGGTTACCGTGTGAACGGAAGATAACGGGGTTCTTTAAACCACCGTGTGAGACGAAATCGCCCAATGAACCACGCATCCCTGAACTGGTAATGTGAGTAATGGTGCCAGCCTTGATGGCTTCAATCACTAAATCATTCATAACACCAGTCAATGATGATGGCGCTAAGGTTAGATTCTTATAACCAGCATCAATAATTTCACGCATCACCATGTTGAACACAAAATCACCGTTACGGAAATGGTGATGGAACGAAATCGTCATGCCATCTTTTAAGGTGTCTTTGATTACTTGCTTAATTGACGTCACAACCTTGTTGTCACCGGTTGAAACGTGCACTTTAGGGGCAACCCGCTGAATCTCAGGATGACCAATTTCGGTGGATTCAAATGGTTGGTAGTTTAAATCCTTCATAACATCTTCTGGTAAGTCGCGATTAACACTATTTTTCAATGTAATTACCCTCCTCATCAACTAGGTTGGACGCTTTAGCAAGCCGCATCACACGTTGCGCACGTAAAACAACTGGCCGGTCAACCATTTGACCGTTCATTGAAATCACACCTGAACCCTTAAGCCGGGCTTCTTCAATGGCGTTGATCACGTTCTTAGCGTTCAAGATTTCCTTTTCAGTTGGTTCGTAGACTTTGTTAACCATTTCGATTTGACGAGGGTTAACCAGTGACTTGCCGTCGAAACCAAGTTGGTGAATGTATTCTGTCTCACGGTAGAAGCCTTCTGTGTCGTCCATGTTGGTGAAGACGGTATCAAAGGCAGCCACACCAGCGGCACGGGCAGCATGAAGCACCATGTTACGGGCAAAAACTAATTCAGCACCGTCTGGATAACGGTGGGTCTTCATATCAGTGGTGTAATCTTCAGCTGATAAAGCAATCCCAATCATCCGGTCTGAAGCTGCGGCGATTTGAGGGGCATTCAAGACACCCTTAGCACTTTCAATGGCAGCCATGAGATGAGTTGACCCCTCTTCTCTGCCAAATTCTTTTTCAGCGGCTAAGATATCAGCTTCAAGTTGTTTAACCATGTCAGCAGATTCAGCCTTTGGTAGGCGAATAACGTCAATGCCGGCCTTAACCATGGCTTTAACATCATTAGCATAGAATTCAGTGTCTTGGCCGTTGACCCGGACAACCAATTCAGCGTTGCCATAGTCTTGGGTTTGAAGTGCTTCGTAAACTAAAACACGAGCAGCATCTTTTTCAGACAGTGAAACGGAATCTTCAAGGTCAAACATGATGGAGTCGGCACCATAAATACCGGCGTCCTTAACCATTGCTGGGTTATTACCAGGAACAAACATCATTGTTCGACGTAAACGTTCTTCATTTTCAGCCATTTTAGAGTACCTCCCATGCTGGTTGATCAGTGGTCTGGCTAGCACGTTGGGCTGCCGCAATCGTCCGGGCTTTGATCACACAATCAAGGGCACCCTTATCCACTGCTTTAACCTTTGCGGCTGTAATATCTAAATCGTTTAACGTTGTGGTAATCACCTGACGAATTTGGTCGCCGAACTGTTTTTCAACGTCGGACTGCAAATCAATCTGTATTCCGTCGGCAGCTTTAGAAATCATAATCTGAATATCTGATGATTCCAAAGTACCAGCAACAGCTGTTTCTTTAATTTCCATCAATGTTCATTCCTTCCTGAATCCGTTTTTGTAGGGTTTTTAAATGATTTTGGATAAACTGAGCAGTTGTTTCCGGCACAAAGGCTGATAAACTGCTAGTCTCACCATTTTTGATGAACTGTCTCACTTGTGTTGCAGTAATCACTTGCTGATCACTGGTTAGTGCTTGCTCACGATCAATGACCTTTACCTCAACTGCAGGCGGTAATTCCCGTGTCAGCACGTCGTTATAAATACTGGTGGTGCGCGATAGTGGTTCGGACCCAATGTAGCGTGTCGTAATATTCAAAGCCGGCGCGATGACGTTGCGAAAGATGCGGGCATCTAACGTCGTCTGATAGGTCACAGTCTGATCCGGTGACGCCAAGAAGTAGGCTGGGAACGTCGCATAGCTAACCATGTAGTCGCCACCATTGACCACGATGACGTTATCAAGGTCGACCGTTCCGTCTTTCACCAACTGGAACCGTTCTTTAGTCGTGAATAGGGACGCATCCGTATTAACAACAAAGACGTACACCAAATCGTTTTGACTAGCCGCCTGCTGAACTAAATAACGGTGACCGCGAGTAAACGGATTGGCGTTCATAACGATTCCAGCAACTTGTTTATCCTTTTGACCATCAACCCGTGGAATATCAGCTAAGAAGTCGTTCACATCCGGGCTACCGGTTTCTAAGAATGCGGCTTCGTCTGAATGAGCTAGCTCGCTGAAACCAATATGCTGAAAACTGTCACTGTACTTCAGTTTAGTAAACACAAATAAATGATAGATGTGGTTGGCAAACTGACGATTAACTAGCTCCGAAACAATGGCGTTGAAACGGGAACCAGTGGTCACGCCCTTATTGCAGACACCAATGTACTTCAGCACATTGCCCGCAACAGAACCCGTTGCCACTAGATCATCGCCGTTATAAATGCCAATCGTATAGTCGATTCGATCAACTTCATTGGCAGAGAAATTGGTAATCTTCAGACTCGTTAAAAAATCCTCCCAATCCCTTTTGACCTTGGGGTTGTTAAGGTACAAATCGACAATCTGATTGTCCATGTCAGACCTCCGTCATCAATTCTTTCTTTTGCTCATCGGCGTAATCAACAACCGCTTGGCTGACCGTTTCAACTACCTTGGTATTGAACACACCAGGAACGACTTCCTCGGCCGTCGGTGTTTCAACAACGCTCGCTAAAGCTTGGGCAACAACTAACTGCAACTTGGCATCAACATGCTTGATGCCACTGGCCAGCAAACCTTTAAATAAGCCTGGGAAAGATAAAATATTATTGACCTGGTTAGGATGTTGACTCGAACCGGTAGCAATGACCTTGGCACCAGCTTGGGCAGCAACTTCTGGTTCAATTTCGGGAACCGGGTTTGCTAAAGCAAAGACAATTGGGTCAGCAGCCATCTGCTGAACATCATCACCAGATAGCAGATGCTGATCAGAGAGACCAACAAAGGCGTCCTGATCAGCCATCACGTCACTCAATTTCAAATCTTTTTGGGTGTCACTGGCCTCAATTTGAGCGGCAAAATCACGTTGATACTGATTATATCTCATATCATTTGCGGTAACCACACCGTAAATATCAACTAAAGTCAGTTTTTTGATACCAGCAGCGTAAAGTAATTTAGCAGTGGCTAAACCAGAAGCCCCGACGCCATTAATCACCACTCGTAAGTCTGCTAGTTGCTTACCTACAACTTTAGCGGCGTTGATTAACCCCGCTAAAACGACAATGGCAGTCCCTTCTTGATCATCATGATAAACCGGAATGTTTAATGATTGACTCAGTGCTTCCTCAATTTCAAAACACTTCGGTGCCGCAATGTCTTCCAAATGAATCCCTGCGAAGGACTGCGACATATTTTGAATCGTCTTAACGATCTCACCAGTTGAAACCTGGTTAACCGCAATCGGAATGGCGTTAATACCAGCCAAATCCTTATACAGTAACGCTTTACCTTCAATTACGGGTAAGCCGCCAGCTGGACCAATATTGCCCAAGCCCAAAACGGCGGAACCGTCAGTAATCAAAGCGACCAGCTTACCGCTGACCGTATACTTGTTTTTGAGTTCCGGATGCTTAGCAATCAACTTAGAGAGCACCGCAACTCCGGGAGTATATGCCTTACCTAAATCGGTCTTATTATGTACGCCAAGATCGGATTGAATGTCCAATACACCTGTATGACTCTCATGCACTTTTAAAATTTCACTATTATCTGTCAAACGCACCAATCCTTCCGAACAATCGCTTGTGATTTAATTATTAAGTTCCTCTACTCTTCTAGTTTACTCCGTCTTTTTAACTTTTTCAAATATAATTCATATTTTTTACATTTTTAAAATAAGGATTTTGGTTCTGATAAAAGTGTTTAAAAATACGAACATTTTTGTTTTAACATGATATGATAGTAGTGAAGTCATGTAATGATCTGTTTAAACTTAGACTCGCATCTGATTAATGAACATTTATCAAAGCCGTATATCTGGTATCACTACCTATACTGCTACTGAAACTTTTAGGAGGAGACCTTTTGGACAACATGAAATCCCGCGAGCAACTGGCTAACATTGCTCGCGATTACTACCTATCTAAACTGACTATTTCGCAAATCTCCAAAAAATATAATCTTAGCCGTTATTTAATTACTAAAGACCTAGACGACGCTTTGAACAACGGTCTTGTTAAAATCACTATTAACGCACCCATCGACCGCAACATGGAAATGGAAGCTCGGTTTAAAAAACAGTTTGGCCTGCAAAACGCTTTTATTCTAAAGGACGCTGATAACACTAATGAAGACTATGAAAACGTGGTGGAGTTTGCAGCCGAAGAAATTCAGGACATGCTTCATCGCAGTTCAGTGATCGGTGTTGGCTGGGGTGGCACAGTTGCTAACGTGATCAACCACTTTCAGTCCGAGATTTTAGACGATCTCGTCTTCACGCAATTTATGGGTGACAATTTAAAATACAGTTCAACCCTTGGTGTCACACCATTGGTTCAAAAAGCAGCCACTAAATTCGGTGCGAGCTTTAGGACTATTCCGGCACCGCTCTACATCATCAACGATGATACCCGTACCGCCTTGCAGCAAGAACCAGCGTTAATTTCTGCGTTTACTACCATGGCCAAAATGGATCTATTATTTGCTGGGGTTGGCACCCTAGCATCAATCGATTCCATTCCGCTATGGCAGAATCATCGTGACGAAATTTTAGGGGAAATCGAACCAGATGACATTGCCGGCATGCTGTACGGCCGACCATACGATATTAATGGTCGTATTCTCAATCGAGGCCACGATAAACTATTTGGCGCTTCCTTGGATGCCATCCTCACCGTTCCCCACCGGATTGCCATCGTGAAAAGCAAGTTCAAGGGCCGTGCCCTACTTGGTGCCTTACGTGGTGGTTTGCTGACGGACTTCGTGACAAACGAATCCGTCGCTAACAGAGTACTACTTGAGATGGAAAGATCGTAACCCAGTAAACGCAATAACACAAAAATAAGCGGTATCCCGAAAATCTCAGGATATCGCTTATTTTGTATGATTATTGCGTTGTAGAACCAATAGCTAATTTTAAATTTTCTTCAAAAAGGCTGACAACACTTCATTAAACAACGCCGGCTGTTCCGCCATCACAATGTGACCAGCATTATCGATCACTTGTGCTTGTCCCTGAGGCGCAAGTTCAGCTGCGACTGCCGCAAACTTTGGATCAAAGTAGGGTGATTTTGCACCGGCAACGATTAGCAACGGCATCTGTAAGCCTAGTAAAACATCCCGCCAATCTTGAAAGGCATGATCAACTAAAAAAGCGTTATTCTGTTCTGCATCATAAGGGTGTGCCTGTCTGGCAACGTGGACATTGGTTCGAACCTCATCCGATACACGTGTGGCTGTTGCTGAACCAAACGGCAACTTTAACATTTCTGGGAAATTTTCCCACGTGAGGGTTTTGAACCCGTATTGCCACGTGTCATCACTGATCATTTTGGGACTCTGATCAACATCAACAAAAGCCTTGAACTGATGACGACCAAATAACGACGCATAAGCAAACAGCGTGCTGGCACCCATGGAATTACCAATGCCAATCACGCCAGTCAGATCCAGGTGTGTCAGCAATTCTTTAACGTCGATAGCGTGACGGGACATCCGCCGACCCTTAAACGTTCGTTGAGAGGCGCCTTGATTTCTGGCGTCTAAATTAATTACTCGGTAACCTGCATCAACTAAAAAGCGTTTTGTTGGCAACCAAATTTCACGGTAACTGCCAATCCCACTCAGCAATAAAACCGCTTGGCCGTCACCCTCGTCAGTATAACTAAGCCGAACATGATCACTCGTTGTAAATTCCATTTTTTCACCTCAAACAAAAACGAAACTGTGACAAAACTCGGTAGATTCCAGAATTTAACGTGAATAATGCCTATTCCGTTCTTTTTACGGAATAGGCATTATTTGCGTTAAATGGCCGGAATCTGAGTTTTGTCGCGTAATTAGACTTATATTACCGTATAGATCCAAAGTACCGTAAACACTAATTCTGGCTAAAAATTAATTAAGATACTTACCAATATAGACTTATGCATAGCCTCGTTCGATTAATCTTATTCTATCACTTATTTATTCAGCAGCGAGCAGAATTTCATTCATCTTACGTGCTGATTCTTGCATCTTTTCGGTTTCTTCATCCGTCAAACTGACTTCGATGACCTGACGAATACCACCACCGTTAATCACAGCTGGTGTGCCAATATAGCCATCTTCCAGACCATATTGCCCGCTAACGGGTGCTGAGATTGGCATTACCAAGTTCTCATCCAATAGGATTGCCCGGCAAATCTTCATCAAGCTGACTGCAACACCGTAGAACGTTGCACCCTTACGGCTAATGATAGCGCCACCCTTTTTCTTAACGTCTTCTTCAATCTGAGCCAAACGGTCACGATCAACGTTTGGTAGACTTAATAATGGCTGACCGTTTACCGTTGCTTCATTATAGGCTGCAAACGAACTGTCGCCATGTTCACCTAACACGTAGGCATCAACGTCGCTGGTACTAACATCCAGTTCTTTTCCAAGTGCAACCTGTAGCCGAGCACTGTCTAAGGAAGTTCCAGTACCAATGACACGGTTCTTAGGAAAACCAGAAATGTGCTGCGTTAAGGCTGTTAAAATATCAACTGGGTTAGCTGAAACCACAAAGACACCGTTGAAGCCACTTTCAACAACAGGGGTAACGATTGATTCCAAAATCTTAGTATTTTTATTGACAAGATCTAGGCGCGTTTCGCCTGGCTTACGGGGAACGCCTGCGGTCAAAACCACAATATCTGCGTCCTCAGCATCTGAATATTCACCGGTTCTGATCCGAGCTGGCATCATCATAGGTGTCAGGTCTTCCAAATCAAGGCTATCACCTTCAGCGTGTTCTTTTTGAATATCAACGATCACCAGTTCATCGATCCCACAGTTCTGTAGAAGTGAAAATGCAAACGATGAACCCACGGCGCCGTCACCAACTAATAATACTTTTCGGTGTTTTTTAATCATAATGATAGTCTCCTTTCAGTTGAACCTGATATCTAACAACTATTTCCATTAATATTTTGCTTGTTCTTTATGTCACATTCATTATACTTCATTTCAAAGAAAAATGTTTACTTTTTTAAAAAAATCACGTATTTTTTTAAATTTATTAAATACCATTTTACTAAATCCTAAATAAACGCGTTTTCATCGAGATAATTAATTTAACATGGGACAGAAATGTTTACAATAACTTTCACGAATTCGGTCTTAAATGGGCAAAAAAATCTAGCTCAGCTCATCGCCTTGCTAGATTTTGTGATTTTTTGTGTATCCGAACCTTGCTTATCGGGTACTCTTACGAACAATCAGTTTGGTGCCGACAACCACCTTTAGAGGAACTTCTCGACTATTTTCCAGTCGGCTCCTCATTAATTCCACAGCACTGATTCCCATTTGATCCGTTGCCACGTGAACCGCGCTTAACTCTGGGTAAACGTACTTGGCCACTGAAGTATCATTGAAGCTAAATAAGCTGACGCGTTCAGGAACGTTGATATTATCTTCGCCCAATGCCTTTAAGGCACCGATTGCCATGGGGTCATTGCTAACGAAAAAGGCGTGTGGCAAATCATCACCCAAGTCCCGAACGGCTTGCTTCATCAAATCATAACCAGCTTGATTAGTATAGTTGCCTTCAAACGCAAACTTGGGATTAAACAGCTTTCGTTCAGTCATGATCGACTTGAAAGCTTTAAACCGTGGATCCGGAATCTTAAGTTTCCCATCCGTCGTGTATTCAGAGCCATAGATAATCCCAATATCTTGACTTTTCGGCTGTAGATAGTCGATTACTTTGAGCACGGCTGGCTTAAACTCAGTCACAATGCTATCAAAACCGCGATCCATTTCACTCCAGTCAACGAAAACTAAATTATCGCTGATTGCACTGAGTTCATCAACTTGCGCTTCACTGTACTTACCCACCGCAATAATGCCATCAACATCCTTACTAATTTCAGAAACCTGATTCTGAAAAACCGGAATCGTTTGGATGTGCAGTTCTTGACTGCGTTTTTCAATCTCCATCCGAATCGTCATGTAGTAAAGGTCATCTAACTCCTTATTAATGGAGTACCACTGAACAACCGCAATCTTATAGGTATCAGCTACCTGTGAGACTCGCTTAGTCTTGGTATAGTTCAGTTCTTCAGCAATCTCAAAAATGCGTTGCCGAGTATCATCACTGACGGATAGTGTCGTATCGTAATTGAGCACTCGAGAAACAGTGGACAGGGAAACACCTGCTTTTTGAGCGATGTCTTTTAAAGTCACTTTCATAGATGCTTCCCCCTTTCGTATCATAAACTACTTAATTTGTGCAATGAACTGATCAAAGGCTGCTTGACCTTTATCATCCCACTTGAAGACCCCTGCATCTTGCAGCACTCGAGCGAAGACTTCACCGATTGACTGGTCAATAATATCGTCAGCATTGTCAGCAGTAAACTTGTGATCTGCTTTCAATTGATCAGCCCATGTCTTGTGGTAGTCCTTCATCTCGTTTGGTTCGCCCAAAACATAGTGTTTAACTTCTTGCATTTCAGTCTTAAGTCGTGCAGGTAAAATAGCGCGGCCCATAACCTCGATCAAACCAATGTTTTCCTTTTTAATATGCTGAACATCCTGATGTGGATGGAAAATACCGTCTGGGTACTTATCAGACGTCTGATTGTCCCGCAAAACGATATCCAAAACAAACTTAGAACCACGACGGTAAGCGATTGGCGTAACCGTGTGGTGACGTTCACCATCCGTATATGAACGAACGTCGACTGATTCGTCATCATAATGCTGCCAGTTATTGGCAATGGCTGTCGCTGCATTAATCAGGGATTCAGGTGTCTCACCTGAAAGCCGAATCGTAGACATTGGCCACTTAACAATACCGGCATCAACATCATCAAAACCAGCTAACTTAATTTTACGGTCCAGTGGCGCCTTCATCATTGGGAAGTCATGACGACCGCCTTGATAATGGTCTTGCGCTAGCATCGAGCCACCAACGATTGGTAAATCAGCGTTACTGCCCACAAAGTAGTGTGGGAACAGTCGGACGATTTCCAGCAAGTTGCCAAAGGTATGCTGATTGATAACCATTGGCCGGTGTTCTTGCAGCAAGAAGATGGCATGTTCGCTAAAGTAAGCGTATGGCGAATACTGGAAGCCCCATGGTTCACCGCCAAGTGTTAACCGGATAACTCGGTGATTCGTCCGTGCTGGGTAACCCAATCGGCCACGGTAGCCTTCGTTTTCAATGGCTAGTTGACTTAACGGATACGTGTTGCTCTTTTGATTCCGAGCAGCAGCAATCGCCTTGGGATCCTTTTCAGGCTTCGACAAATTAATGGTGATTTCAAGGTCACCATAATCCGTTGGTGCATCAAAACCGATGTTCTTCGCAATTGATCTGGTTTTAATGTAGTCGTTTTTACGGCTTAAATTATAGAAGAAGTTCGTTGCATCTTCTGGTGACTTTTGGTATTCATTCCAGAATTCTTGGTTCACCTTAGCTGGCGTTGGCGTCAAGAGATCGGTAAGTTCAGCTTCTAGAATGTCGCGGTCAGATTGACCATCTTCAATTTTACCGTTCTTAACTGCAGTTGCTAACAAAGCATCAACGACATCCAATAAATCATCGCTTTTAGCTTCAACGGCATCATCATCACCGACTAGCCCAAGAACGCGGTTTGTCACGTAAATGCGGTCTAGTGGTTGATAGGTTCCACTGGCAAGAATGGCATCAACAAATTGATCAACAGTTTTTGACATTTTAGGCTTCACCTCGGTCGTTGTAACCCTTTGGATGAGTTTGCTTCCAGTTCCAAGCGGTCTTAATAATTTCCTTAACGTCATCGTATTGTGGCTTCCAACCTAAGACTTTACGAGCCTTGTCACTAGCAGCAATCAAGGTGCTAGGATCACCGGCACGCCGTGGTGCATCTTCAGCAGGAATTGGCTGACCAGTTGCTTGCCGAGCAGCTTCCAAGATTTCTTTGTTTGAGAAACCAGTTGATGAGCCAAGGTTAAAGGCATCACTGTCGTTACCAGCCTTCAAGTATTCCAAAGCCAAGATATGAGCATCCGCTAAGTCCACAACATGGACGTAGTCACGCACGTTAGTCCCGTCCTTAGTAGGATAGTCGGTACCGAAAATCTTCAAGCCAGTACGTTCACCCGCAGCAACCTGTAAAATAATCGGAATCAGGTGGGTTTCTGGATGGTGGTCTTCACCAATGGACCCGTCAGCTTTAGCACCCGCAACGTTGAAGTAGCGAAGTGCCACGAACTTGATACCATATGCCACATCAGACCAGTGAATAATCTTTTCCATGGCTAACTTGCTTTCACCATATGGGTTCGTAGGAATCTGAGGATCAGTTTCCTTGATTGGAATCTGCTTAGGTTCGCCATAGGTTGCAGCCGTTGAGCTGAAGATGATCCGCTTAATGTCATGGTCCTTCATTGCCTTAAGTAAGGTGATCATACCACCAGTGTTGTTATCAAAGTACTTCAATGGATTACTCATTGATTCCGGCACGATTGAAAAGGCCGCAAAGTGAATAATACCTTCCACATTAGTTTCCTTATTAAATACTTCATCCAAAAAGGCGCGGTCGCGAATATCACCTTGGTAAAAACGTGCTTTAGGATTAACCGCGGCCCGGTGACCTGTGATCAAATTATCAATCACCGCAACGTCGTACCCTTTTTCAACTAACCGATCAACTGTGTGTGAACCAATATAGCCCGCACCACCCAATACAACAACTGTCATAAATGATTACCTCCATACTTTCTCTTTAACCTAATTCCGATATAAAAGCGCTCTGCAAGTGACATTGCTTTGCGCTTTTTTTAAACCCTATTAAGCTTTGATTTCCTTAGGACCATCACCAATGCTTGCAACGTAGAAGCTGGCTTCATAGCCAATTTCTTTCTTGTAAACATCGCCGACATTCTTAATGAAGTCATCAACGTTAGCCTTGTTCACGATGGCAATCGCACAGCCACCAAAACCGGCACCAGTCATACGAGCACCCAGCACACCAGGTTGCTTCCATGCTGTTTCAGCTAAGGTATCCAATTCCTTACCCGTAACTTCATAATCATAATGTAGGGAAACGTGTGACGCATTGACTAACTTACCGAATTCTTCAAGTTGACCATTGCTCAAGGCTTTCTTAGCACGCAATGTCCGTTGATTTTCGATAACTGCGTGACGGGCACGTTTGATCAAGGTGTCATCGTTAACTAGATAAGCGTCCTTATCGAATTCTTCTTGTGATAAGTCACCCAGCGTCTGAACATCAACGCCACCCTTTTGCAGAAGTGCCACAGCCTTTTCACATTCTGACCGGCGTTCGTTGTACTTAGAATCTGTCAATTCACGCCGCTTGTTGGTGTTCATGATAACAATCACGTTGTCGCCTAATTCAACGGGAACGTATTCGTACTTCATGGTATTAGCATCGAGTAAAACGGCTTGATTCTTTTTACCCATACCAATGGCGAATTGATCAAGAATCCCAGTGTTAAGGCCTAAGTAATCATTTTCAACCGCTTGGCCGTTCTTGATCAAAGTCATTTGATCAACACCCCAGTTAAATTCTTGGTTCAAAATGTTACCAATCAAAAGTTCAATGGATGCTGATGATGAAAGGCCTGAAGCGTCTGGTAAATCACCGTGAACATAGAGATCAAATCCGTGATCCACCGTCTTGCCCTGCTTAGCCATCTCATACATCACACCACGTGGGAACTTAGCCCAGCTATCATTTTTATTAAAATCTAATTTATCAATTGGGAAAGTCAAAATACCTGCGTCTGGAAGGTTAGCAGAATAAAGTCGAACTTGGTCGTCATTACGAGCTGCGTAAACACCGTATGTTCCCATGGTAATTGCGCAAGGGAAAACGTGACCGCCATTGTAATCAGTGTGTTCACCGATTAGATTGATTCGGCCTGGTGAAAAGTAAACGCGTTCACCTTCGTAGCCAAAAGCTTTGTTGAATCCTTCTTTTAAGCTTTGATAATCCATAATTATGCCTCCACAGATTTTACTAAATTTTTACTATCTCTAAAATAACCTAAAATTCAGTTCTTGTCAACGAAAAATGAAATCGTTTTCTTTAGCTTTAAATCAATCTTTATAAGTGTTCAAATCTGATCAATGTCAGTTATTTACCACGTTGACGCACTCCGCGCAGACAAAAACGATCCGATTTTACCAACACCATTTTGATAAAATCAGATCGTTTTTTTACTAATCCTTAACCCACTGAGTTAAAGCATTCTCAAAATCGGTCAACTTTTGAGTAGCTTCTTCGTCAGTTTTACCATTAGTCCCAATGTAGAACTTGATCTTTGGTTCAGTTCCTGAAGGTCGAACGGCGATCCAAGTACCATCCGCTAACCAATACTTCAAAACGTTTGAAACTGGCAAATCCAATTTTTCAGTACTGCCATCTTGATGAGTTGCGACTTGAGTTTGATAATCATCAGTCGTTTCAACCTTAATCCCGGCAAATTCCGTTGGTTTGCTGTCACGCAAGGACTTCATAATAGCAGCCATCTTGTCTGCGCCGTCAACGCCATCGAACTCCTTGGCAGTGGTCTTTTCCTTGAAGTAGCCATAGGTCTTGTAAAGCTGTTGAATGCCATCGTAAAGGGTCAATCCCTGCTGTTTGTAATCAGCAGCGACTTCGGCCAACAGAATGGTTGATTGAATCGCATCTTTATCACGAACAAACGGGTTGATCAGGTAGCCGAAACTTTCTTCAAACCCAAACAAGAAGGTGTGATCATGATTCTGTTCAGCCAGCTTGATCTGTTCGGCAATGTACTTGAATCCAGTCAGCACGTTGACCATCTTAACGCCGTAGTGATCAGCAATCTTGGTTGCTAATTCAGTGGAGACAATGGACTTAACGACCATGCCGTCAGCTGGTAACTTTCCTGCGTCCTGCTTAGCTTTCAAAATATAGTTCAACAGCACTGACGCAATTTGGTTCCCAGTCATTAATTGATACTCACCGTTTGGCATCCGAACAGCGGCACCTAAACGGTCAGCGTCAGGGTCAGTAGCGACTAATAAATCAGCGCCCTGCTTCTTACCCAACTCAATGGCCATGTTAAAGGCCTCTGGAAATTCCGGATTTGGATGAGTGACCGTTGGAAATTCTGGATCAGCAATGGCTTGTTCTTTGACCATCGTAAAGTGATTGTACCCAGCATCTTTCAGTGCCCGGTAACCGATGATATGACCGGTCCCATGCAATGGCGTGTAGATCAAGGTCATGTCCTTACCAACTTCATCGATCAACTTAGGGTTGACCGAAACGGCCTTAACACCAGCAAGGTAATCTTCATCAACATCTTCACCAATAATGTGAACGAGGTTTTGCTTTCTGAGCGTTGTTTCCTTCACAGTTTTAACGGTGAACATGTTATCGATACCGTTAACGTATTCAGTGATCTGATCAGCAGCCTTTGGTGGCATTTGACCGCCATCAGGACCGTAGATCTTAAACCCGTTGTACTGCTTAGGGTTATGACTTGCGGTAATCATAATACCGGCGTAGGTGTGCAAGTGACGAACCGCAAAAGAAAGTTCTGGTGTAGGCCGAATATCGTCGAAGACAAAACTTGGAATCCCGTGTGCACCAAGAACCTGTGCTGAATGATGCGCAAATTCACGTGATTGATAACGCGAGTCAAAACTGATTGCCACACCGCGTTGCTTGTCCTTATCGTCTAAGGTATCCATAAAGCGGGCTAATCCCTCGGCGGCTGCCCCAACGGTATAAAGGTTCATTTGTCCGATTCCGGGACCGATCAGCCCCCGCATACCCGCAGTTCCAAAGGCCATTGGTTTGGTAAAGGCGTTTTCTAGTGCCTCTTGGTCATCAGCCATATCTGCTAATTCTTGTGCTAATGCTGGATCTAAGTCTTGATAGTTCTTCCATACTTGATAATTATCTTGCCAAGTCATCGTATCGCCACTCCTCTTAAGTTTAAGTTGTGTTCTCAATAATGCTTCCGCTTTCAGTATAAGCCGAAAACCGGAAAAAGAGTAAAAATTTTACTAAATAATTTCATTTTCTGTATTCTCTGAATACCCTTACAATTTTACCATCTTTCAATTTCGCTTGCACCATGTCTTTCCGTGTACTAATTTCTTTTATTTAATGCAACTAATGGTTGTCAAACCAGAAGGTAAGCATTCCGATTCTTCCCAAAGTAGGTACTTACGAATAATCTAGTGATGTTAACAGCAACTCACTAATACGTATTAGTCATCAAGTCTTAGGGAGAGCTTTTCTTATGAAATCTTTTATTAAATATTTATCATTAGCTTTTGCTACTGCACTATTGAATACTGGTATTATTGAATCAGGTGTAAATGTACAGCAGGCACATGCTGCTTACAACACCTGATAAAACTCAAACAGAGGCACAAAAATAACAAATTCAACCAAAAATTAGGAGTTAATCATGATTAATATGAAGTCTATAAAAGAAAACTTTGCCACACAGTTTACCCATAAATCGTATCGTATAATGCAAATAATAGCCGGGACTGTTCTAGTTTTAGCAATTGTTTTAAATTTCTTCAGAGCGACTCAAAATTTTGCGATTGGACTAATCTCGTTTTCTTATTTTATGTGTGTTGACTTACTTATTTTTCGCCTCTGCAAAACTAACCTAAATCTAATTCTATGTCTTATTTTAGGCACGCTACTTCCTATCTTTTTATTTTCCTCAATATTGATAGTATTAGCCTTTGCTGCTGGTTATTAAATTAACGGCCAGTTAAACTTAATTTACAATTTTGATAGGTTATAAAAAGTCATCTAGGTATAGAGCTACTCCGGGTACTCATGAAAAAGGTGTCGCGTGTTAAACTAGAGATAATAATTCTAATACTGAGGTGAAACGTAATGAGTGTTAAGCCGTTCGATTTTAGTCAGTTAGTTGTGCAGCAATCATTGAAAGACCAGCAGAAACTTGGTAAGAAGCTCCGTTCAGCGTACCCATTTGAGGCACTGGGCGAATATCTGCCAACTGATCGCGATCCCAACCAATTAATGGATCAGGTTCGCTCAATTCTGATTCCTGAGCTGCTACCAGAACGGACTCAGCGCATGAGCCAGTCTAGTTTCACCTTTTTTCGAGGGACCGCTGAATTAATGGAAGCTGACCTGACCCATCAGGATAATTCGCCGATTCACGCAGTTAGCTGTGGTGACGCACATATCGGTAACTTTGGTTTCTTTGGCTCACCAGAGCGACACCTCCTATTTGATTTAAACGATTTCGATGAAGCTGGCATTAATCCGTTTGAGTGGGACGTGAAACGCTTGGCAGTCAGCACCCTATTGGCAGGTCGTGAGCATCAATTCGGCGACGACAAATTAAATAACTTGGTTAAGGAACTGGGCGAGTCCTACCGTAAAAGTCTACAGAATATGTTCGAGAAAACCGCGCTGAATCGTTTCTATCCAGTAAACAGTGTGGAGAACATATTGAACACGATTCCCAGCAAAGAAATGCACACCAAAAAACTGATGAAATTCTTGTCCAAAGCAGGCAAACGTGATTCTGAACAGGTGGTTCGCAAGTTTACGATCACGGACAGCAAAGGTCGAATTTCATTTAAGGAGAACCCGCCGCGAACGCAGCATGTCAACGACCGGGTCACTAAACATATTACGAAATATCTCACCCAATACCGTCAAACCCTTCCCACTGATGTTGGTTTAATGCTGTCGCAGTATCACGTCACTGACATCGTCCGTCACAGTGTTGGCGTGGGCAGCTTTGGGTCATTATGTTATCTATTATTGCTGACGGGTACGGACGGCTCACACTTGGTCTTACAAATTAAAGAAGCCCTGCCCCATCGTCAACTGGCCGACGAGCTGGATGACGCAAATGCGCAGTACGAGCAAAATGAAGGCAAGCGAATCGTTGATTGCCAAAAGATCCTTCAATCTGCATCCGACTCATTTCTGGGTTACTTTGCCACGGAAAAGAAGAGTTTTTACGTGCGGCAATTCCGTGATATGAAAGCCTCTATCGAACTATCTGAACTGGATTGGGATCAGTTTGAAGCCTATGCCAAAACCTGCGCTTGGGTACTGGGTATTGCTCATGCACAAAGTCCAACCGCTGGCGTGATTCTTGGTTATACCGGGCACTCAGATAAGTTTGATCAGGCAATCCAGACGTGGACGGCTGCTTACGTACCACAAGTTGATCAAGATTTTGAAGCTTTTAAACAGTATCGTTTATAAGATAAAACCGTTACCTAACTAGCTTTTAGTCGGGTAACGGTTTTTTAATTGATAAGCGGCAAGTGGTTATTCTTGACTCACTTACAAAAAGTAAGTAAGCTATAGTCATTCAAAAATAATTATCTTTGCTGGAGGCAAATATTATGGTTATGACTAATGGTTACGAACAAAACGAAAACGAAAAAACACTCGATATTTTAAACCTAACTCAACTAGAAGCAGATGCTAAGAAGATTATTCCTACCGGTGGCTTTGGCTACATCGTCAGCGGCTCAGAGGATGAATGGACTTTGAATGCTAACCGCAAGGCATTCCAACATCGTCAAATCGTCCCTAAGGCCTTAAGCAATATTGAAAATCCACAAACTGATACCACGGTCTTCGGCTTAGATTTGAAGACACCAATCATGATGGCACCAGCTGCTGCACAGGGCTTGGCTCATGCTAAAGGTGAAGTTGATACCGCTAAAGGGAGTTGCTAAGGCCGGTGGCTTAATGGCACAAAGTACTTATTCATCAACATCCATTGCAGATACTGCTGCGGGTGGTGACGGCGCTCCTCAATTCTTCCAACTTTATATGAGCAAAGATTGGGACTTTAACAAGTCACTTTTAGATGAGGCTAAGCAAGCTGGCGTGAAGGCAATTATCCTCACCGTCGATGCCACTGTTGGCGGTTATCGTGAAGCTGACGTCATCAATCACTTCCAATTTCCAATTCCAATGGCTAACTTAATCAAGTTCAGTGAAGGCGATGGCGAAGGTAAGGGTATTTCTGAAATTTATGCTTCTGCTGCTCAAAAGATTGGTCCAGATGACGTTAAGCGGATCATCGACTACACCGATTTACCAGTAATCGTTAAGGGAATTGAATCAGCTGAAGATGCGCTCTATGCGATCGGTGCGGGGGCTGCTGGTATTTACGTTTCTAACCACGGTGGCCGTCAATTGAATGGTGGCCCAGCTAGCTTTGACGTTCTTGAAAGCGTCACTAAAGCAGTCAACCATCAAGTACCAGTGATTTTTGATTCTGGTGTTCGTCGTGGTTCAGACGTCTTCAAGGCAATTGCTTTAGGTGCCGATTTAGTTGCCATTGGTCGCCCCGCAATTTATGGCTTGGCGCTGGGCGGTGCTGATGGTGTTTACTCAGTCTTCGAGCATCTGAACAATGAGCTGAAGATCGTGATGCAATTGGCTGGAACTAAGACGATTGAAGACATTAAGCATGCTGAATTGCTGAACATTCGGTATTAATTTAAGAATTCCAAACAAAAGAACTGCACTTCATTTTGAGTGCAGTTCTTTTGTTTGGAATTCTTTTTAGTAATTTTCTAGTTTCCACATATACCGTCTTTTACTCAGGGGATGATTCCGTGCATCACCCAAATGTTCCGCAAACTTTCTCATAACGGCAGTCAGAACCATTGGATCAAAGTAATCAACGACTGAACCGTCAATTTGACTGTCTAGCCAGTAATCCTTGGCATCAATAACCGTGTACTTAGTATCAAAACGTTGAAGAAATTCAAGGGCACGAGAATCCAAGTGGCGTGTCTTGCCATCACTCATAAAGAGTAAAAATGGTGCATCTTTAACAGCTAATTCAAAAGGACCGTGAAAGAGTTCGGCGCTGTCTAGAACGGTTCCCTTGATCCATTGCATTTCCATGAAGATGAAGTTTCCTGTAGAGTACGCAACACCTTGGTTAGCACCACTTGCCAACGTAAAGATATGAGCTTCGTCTTTATAACTCTGGGCAAATTTTTCCGCATCTTCATCCGCACTGTCAGCGGCCTGATTGGCAATATCATCTATAACTGAAAGGCCTTGAATCATTTCGGGATAATTCTTCGTATCCTCAATATGGTGTAAAAGTTCCACAGCAAACGTCAGCAGTACCTTTTGTTTTGAGGCCTTAGTTGCATAACTCTCAAAGAATTTGTGCTGAAGAATGAAATCAGCATTTTCGGTTAAAGCTGAATCTGGCTTGTAAGTTAAGGCCAAAACGTAAGCACCTTGTTCCTTTGCATTTGCGACGGCTTCAATAGACTCTTTAGTTGTACCACCCAAAGAAGCAACTACGGCAACTGAATGCTCACCAAAATATGCTGGAGCAGCATAATTAAATTCGTTGGCCTGAATTAAGTCCGTTTTAAAGGTCTGCGCATTTTGTTTTACATAATAGTAAGCTGCAAATAATTCCGAATATGACGCACCGCAGCCGATAAAAACTAAGTTGCGAACATCGCGTTCTTCTGTAATCTTATCAACGACTTGTTTAATTTCATCCAAACTAGTTTCTTGTTCCATCATTAAACACTCCAATTTCCATTAATTATTGTAAAAATTTAGCTGGTGCAACCACACCATGCTCAAATGAGCCATTTCTTTGAATCTGCTTTGCACTGTAATCACTGGCAACTTTTAATGCCTGCGGAATTGATTCTAATTGTTCTAAACTAATACTAAACGCGGTAATAAACGCATCTCCAGCACCCATCGTATCAACAACGTTATCAACCTTTACTGCGTCCTGTTTATAAATTCCCCCCGCAGCAGATACAACTGCGCCATGTTCACCACGAGTTATCAGAACAATCAACTTCTGATTAGTCGATAACTGATGAACTTCTTTAATTAAATTTCGAACGGCTTTTTCACTAGCGTCCCCCATTGAAAAACAAGCAATGTCTACTTGACTGATAGTATGCGCAATCTGTTCACGTGAACTAAAATCGGAATAATCGTAAACAACTTTAGGCCCATGTATGTCCCTTAGATATTGATCAGCGTTTCCGTTGATATTAAAGTGAACTAAGTCATACTGGTTAACTTCGCTTAAAGCTTGTGGTGACAGTTGAATTCCCTTTTTCAAGACACCACCACGATTACTTGTGATGAATACTCGATCGCCATTTTTAAGCGTTACCTTTGAATAACCACTCTCGCCATCGAGTTCACGGGAGAAGCTATAATCCACTGAAAGGTCGCCTAAAACCCCTTTAACATAGGTACTTAGTTCATCATTACCAAAATTGCCAATGTACATCGACTGAACGTCAGGAAATTCTGTCGCAAAGTTAGCAAAATTCAGTGAATTTCCACCGAGATACATCCGCTTTTGGTCAAGATAAATATCGACTACGTTATCACCGATAGCAGCAACTTTCATTCTCAGCGCTCCTTCGTATTCACGGCAAAACTAACTTTATTAACGTCATAGTACATCACCGCACTGTACATCACTTTTCCGTCTTTTTCGTAAACTGTTCTATCCAATTGATAGATGGGCGCACCATTTTCTATCTTGAGATAATCCGCAATTTGCTGCGAAGCCGAAATGACGTTTAACGTTTGTTCACTATAATTACCAAAAGACTGATATTGTTCATTTAAAATTTGAGTTACCGATGCACCTTCAGTAATCCGCTGATTTAAGCCCGGAAAACGCTCCAGACTATAATAACTGACTTCGTATCCCGAATTATCTTTACCCAGATCCATGGTTCTAGCCAGTCTAATAATGGAAGCACCCTCATCAACATGAAGCGTTTTACTCCATTTTTCATCGGCCGGCTTCACTTCAAGCGCTCTGATTACTGCATCAGGTTTCTGTCCAGTCTCCTGCATGTAAGTGGTATAACTAACCAAATCCAAGAGGTTACGCTTAACCTTTTGGGGTTGCACAAAAGTTCCCTTCCCCTGCTTCTTTAACAGGATTCCTTCATTGACAAGCTGGTTAATGGCTTTTCGAATCGTAATTCGACTAGTGTTGTAACGCTGTTCTAGTTGAACTTCAGTTGGAATCGTTTCACCCACTTTATAGACTGAAGACCGAATATCATTTAAAATTTCCGACTTGACTTGCTTGTATAACGGTATCGCGCTTTGCTTACTAAGCATTCGTCCTCTCCCCATTCATCTGAATTTGATCTTCTATGCTATGTATACAGGATCTTAGAAATGAAGTCTCGTGTTCGTTCATGTTGAGCATGCTCAAAAATTTTTTCAGGTGTATCTTCTTCCAAAATTTGACCATCATCAACAAACAAAACACGATCACCTACCTGTTTAGCAAAGCCCATTTCATGAGTCACAACAACCATTGTCATACCGCTTTTGGCCAGATTCTTCATCACTTTTAGCACTTCTTCGACCATTTCTGGATCCAGTGCTGACGTTGGTTCATCAAATAAAAGGACATCTGGATGCATCGCCAGAGACCGAATAATGGCAATCCGTTGTTGCTGACCACCACTTAACGATGCGGGGTAACTATCTTTCTTTTCCGTTAACCCAATTTGCTTCAATAGTGCCAGTGCTTCTTCAGTAGCTTGTGATTTGCTCTCATGTCTAACAACTTGCGGTGCGTGGATAATATTCTCTAGCACCGTATAATGTGGAAAGAGATTAAACTTTTGAAAGACCATGCCGATTTTTTCGTGCGTCTTCCGCGTCACTTCCGACTTAACTTTACCAGAAACCACTTCACCATCAACTAACACTTCGCCGCTAGTCGGCTGTTCCAGTAAATTCATCTGTCGCAGCAACGTACTTTTCCCCGATCCAGAGGGACCAATGATGACGACTACTTCACCGTCATGAACTTTCATATTGATGTTTTTCAGAACAGTGTTGTCACCATATTCCTTTACAACATTACGCAATTCGATCACTCGCCTTCATCCTCCTTTCGATGTATGCCAATACGCTATTTAGTAGCCACGTCATCACTAAGTACAGTAAGGACGCAACCAGCATCGGCTGCAATCCCAGGGCTGTAGATCCCCGAACTGTTTGGGCACTGAACATTAAGTCCGAAATACCAAGAACTGATACCAATGATGAATCCTTCACATTACCGATAAACTGATTGCCAAGCGCTGGCAGGATATTTTTAAATGCTTGAGGCAAAATAATATCCGTCATGACACGCCGTCTTGACATTCCTAAACTAATTGCTGCCTCACTTTGTCCCAAGGGAAGCGAATCGATTCCGGACCGAATAATTTCAGCAATGTAAGCTGCAGAATAAAGGGTCAGTGCAACAACACCCGTAGTAAAGTCTGGCACATCAATGCTTAAAACCATCGGCAAGCCAATATACACAATGTAGATTTGAACCAGTAAAGGCGTATCGCGAATGAAGCCGATGTACATTTTGGCAATGAGCGAAATGATTTTAATCTTGGACCGTTTCATCAGTGATAAGATAACGCCTAAGATCAAACCCAACACGATGGATATCACAGCGAGTTCAATCGTTATTCCCATACCTTTTAGAAACAAGCCCCAGTATTTACCAATAAATGAATATCCCTGAAACATACCACCACCTCCAAATCATGCTTAATTTATTTAACTTCTTTTGCGTATTCAAGAACCCACTTTGCATAGTCGGTCTTATTTTGTGCAATCACTTTATTAATCGCTTTAACTAAATCTTTGTTTGTATTCTTTGGCAAGGCTATTGCTGCACCAACACTGGCGTCTTGATGTCGCCATGAAGTCATCGTCAAGTTCCGGTTTTGTTTCAACAAAATCGTGGCTGTTGGAATATCAATCGAAAAGGCGTCTGCTTTGCCGTTATTAACTGCTAATGCTAAATCAGTAACTTTACCAAGTTTCTTCATCGTTGCCTGTGGAAATGCTTTTTGAATCATTGGTTCTTGAGTGGAGTTATTGATTACCGCAATGCTGGCATTCTTAAAGTTATTAGCATTCTGATACTTACTTGCATCACTCTTACGGACAACTAATGTATTGGTACTCTTGTAATAAACATCGCTAAACTTGGCGCCTTGTTTCCGCTCAGGTGTTGGACTCATTGATGTGATCAGCATATCAACCTTATGTGCCTGCATCGCTGGTAGTAACCCATCCAAATCCATCGTCTTAATCTTATATTTGACACCTAAACTCTTAGCGACTTTTTTAACCAGTCGAACATCAGAACCAGACATCACCGTTTTACCATTCTTAGTTGTTTGAAATTCATATGGTGGGTTGGAACTGATCATCCCCACCGTCAGTGTCCCCTTCTTTTTAATGTTTTGCACAGATGAAGCATTACTCTTGCCACAACCACTTAAGATTAAAAGTAGCGCCCCAACCAAAGTTACTATGTATACGAATTTGTGTAAAAAACTATGTTTCATAAAAATCTACTCCTTTTGAAATTTTCTATAACGTTATATAACGTTATGTTGTTTCACATTATATTCTAACTTAATTGTAATGTAAACAGTGATTTTTAATTTTTTTGGCTCATTCACTTTTAGCCATTGATACAATCCTACTTTTATTTGATTAATAGCCCCCAATACCCTATTCCATGAGAACGAAAAAACCAACAATTCAAAATCATCAGATTCTGAATTGTTGGCTTTAAATATCGTATATATCAACACCGTTATTAGTTCACCAACCATTTTGCTAAAGTTGGCTGATGTTCCTTTAACCATTCTGCCAGTCGCGTACGACTCAACCAGTGATGGAATTTAGGTGACAGCTTTTTCAGACTGTAAACTGCTAATATCATAAACGGAATCCCCGGGATGATTGGTAGCACAAAGCCAACAATTGACCCAACTAGCCCCGTGACCATTAACGTTGACCATAGTAGTTTCGTAAAAATTAATTGCACGCTACCATCCCTCTTAATTTCGATTTTAAAGTAGTATATCTTCAAAACAATTAACTAGCAAGAGAAACGCTGTTGGTTTATCAAATGTTAATCATTTCGTAATCTGTCTTTGCCCAAACGCGCTCACCGCGGCAGACAGCTATGTGTAAGACAGGAGCCACCCAAATCCCAAGTTCGGGGATTTAGGTGGTCTGGTTTCCTTTTATCTAGCG
>NZ_BAAKGN010000035.1:0-19197 GCF_059704265.1 Secundilactobacillus sp. MJ173 | reverse complement strand
AGGCGTATAAGGCGTTTTCTGATCCGTCTTATCCGACTACTTTTATTTTGATTGCGATACAGAGTACCATCGTTTAGAATGACAAATTCTTTTAGGCCAAGGTCAATGCCAATGGGCTCACCGGTCAGTGCTAACTTTGGCAATTCGACCTGTTCCACCAAACAGGTCAAGTAATACCGCCCAGCCTTAAAATTGATCCGACCGTGTTTAATAACGAAGTGTTCTGAGTCTGTCGGAATGTAGCCCAACTCTTTTAAACGAACCCAGCCGAGCTTGGGTAACTTAATCCGGTGACGCTGACAGGCAATGATTTGCGTTTTACTGTTTTTAACAAAGTAGTAACTGCCTTGACCACGTTTAAAAGATCGCCAATGTGGAAAACCACTTTGTTTCTTGAAAAATCGTTTCATAGCCATATCAGCATCAATAAAAGCCTGCTTAACCGATTTGGCATATAAATCCTTGATCCATATATCATCAGGGTTAGCTTCTAGATATTCATGGTTAAATCACTTGCTAAAAGCGTAAGCATTTAAGTAGCAATAGCCCATTTCGTAGCGTTGCTGATTGATATCCAAAAACAGGTTATAGGCCCAACGACTGCCACCGATATGGCAATCAATCTGCCAGGCTTGTTTTTCAGTCGGCTTAATTTCGACTTTATAAGTGAGTAACATCAACTGTTCCGCCTTATGGAATTTAATCACCAAGGTGAGGTGTCTCTCATATTATACGGGATGGCTTTATCCCCAAAAGCCTTTTAATGAAATTCATATAAATCACTACTTATAAGCTATTAGCTAATACGGAAAGTTAAACTCCTAACTTTAACCTTGTTATAATCTTCACCGGACTTATAAGAATACAGAATAGTATAGAAGCACCACTTTACAAAGATTGATATCCTTTTACAGCAAAACAGTTACTGTTCATTCCTCCTTTGTAAAGTGCTATGTTTAAGATACAAAGCTCACGCACCAATGTCAATTTTTGCATCATTATTTCTTGGAGGTCTATTATGTCTGTAAATGTTTTTTTGGAACTAGTGGAAGCGAAAGCCAAAATCGCTTCCGTTTGGCCCTTTTTCATGGGACTCTTTTTTTCTTATTATGTGTTTGGTCAAGTTAACTGGCCGTTAGCAATCACTTTTTTCGTGGCGATGTTGCTGTTTAACATGGCGGTTGATGCCCACGACAACTATTCGGATTACCGCCATGCCACGGCTGAGGCTTCAGAGTGGAAGCAAAAAACTAACATTATTGGCGTGCATCATTTATCCGTCAACCTGATTCGTAACCTGATTATCTTAATGGCTGGCAGTGCCACTGTTCTGGGCATCTTGCTGGTGATTGAAACCAGTTGGCCGTTGTTAGTTATGGGCGTGTTCTGCTTTTTAGTGGGGTACTGCTATGCTGCTGGGCCACGGCCAATTTCTACCACGCCGTTCGGGGAAGCCTTTTCCGGGCTGACCATGGGTTTCGTGATCACTTTGATTTCCGTTTACATCAATACTTATCCGGTTCAGTCACTGACTTGGGCACTCTTTTTTAAAGTGTTGCTGACTTCCGGCATTGCGGTTTTTGCCATTGCTAACATTATGCTCGCCAACAACCTGTGTGATGCAGACGAAGACAAGACGCTGAACCGTAAAACCATCGTGTATTATCTGGGCAAGCCAGTCATGCTAAAAGTTTTTGTGGGTGATTACGTTGCTGGCTATATCTGCTTGATTGCCAGTGTTATTTTAGGCTACCTGCCGATCATGAGCCTGCTAGTCTTACTCAGCATTCCGCTGATTTATCGGAATACCCGTGCCTTTTTGGTTAAACAAGTGAAAAAGGAAACCTTTAAATACGCTGTTCAAAATGCTTTAATTATGGCATTGTTTTGCATCATCTGGATTGGTTTAGGTACTATTTTAGGCTGGTAAAGTCGCTTTCAGGTTGGCAAAACCGCGATTTTTCGAGTACACTAAGCATAAGTTAGAAACGTCAGACTGGACGTTATTTAGGAGGAAGTTATCGATGAAGTTACTAGAAGATCGAATCAAACGCGACGGCACTGTTTTACCCGGTGAAGTGTTAAAAGTGGATAACTTTTTGAATCATCAAGTTGATCCCCAGCTTATGTTTGAAATAGGTGCGGAGTTTAAGCGGCTGTTTGAAGGCGCAGGTGTTACCCGGATCTTAACGGTTGAATCATCTGGAATCGCGCCCGCTTTGATGGCAGGCTTTCAAATGAATGTGCCGGTGGTATTTGCACGTAAGCACCGGTCACTGACATTGACCGATAACCTCTATACGGCAACGGTCTATTCGTACACCAAGCAGGTTAACAACGATATCAGTATTGATAAACGGTTCATTGATCCGGATGATAAAGTGTTGATCATCGATGATTTCTTGGCTAACGGTCAAGCGGTGCAAGGTATGCTGGAAATTTGTAAAGCCGCACAGGTGGATGTAGCAGGTGTTGGTGTAGTAATTGAAAAGCGGTTCCAGAAGGGCCACAAAATGGTGCTGGATCAAGGCATCCATTTGGAGGCGCTGGCAAGTATTGCTTCTCTGGATGATAACCAGGTCACCTTTGCTGAGCCTGAGACGAAGTAAAGCTTTATCATTGCTATTTCGCTAGTCGGTTGGCACTGTACGATTGGAGGCGGGAACATGATTTGGACTATCATTTCAATTTTCGTCATTAGTTTCGTTTACATTACGTTAAACACACTTCGATTCATGCTCACCATGAAGGGGTACCGCAATTTGGCACCCATTTTGAGCGTAGTGGAAATCACGGTTTACGTGGTTGGTTTGGCCATGGTCTTGAACCAATTGGACAACGTTTGGAATGTCATTGCGTACGCTTTGGGTTACGGTGTCGGTGTTCGAGTCGGCATCTGGATTGAAGATAAGCTGGCACTGGGTTACATTATGGCCACTGTCATCCTCCCCAGTACGGACAGTGAATTGCCAAAGATTCTTCGTTCAAGCGGTTTTGGGGTGACTCAGAGCCAAGCGGAGGGCTTAGAGGGCGATCGGTTGGTGTTAGATATTTTGACTCCTAGAAATCAGGAGCAACGTCTGTACGGAATCGTGAACGACCGCGAACCTAAGGCCTTTATCATCACTTACGAGCCCAAATATATTTCTGGCGGTTTCTGGGTCAAGAAGGTTCGTCGCCGTTTTCGGCAGTAAAGTCGGGCATAAGACTTTTTAAAGATTCAGCGAAATAGTAGTACAATTTGTAAGTAAAGTTATAATGAAAATAAAAGATCATCTTTTATTGATAAGAAGGTAGTGAACAAATTTGGACAATCATGTTTTGTATCCAGGAGGCACCATTGGGGTAATCGGCGACAGTACAGATGGACCAATGATCGTGTCTGCAGCACGGCAAGCGGGTTTCAAAGTAGGCGCATACGGCCCCGATGAAACGAGTGAAATGCTGCAATTGGCTGATTTTAAAATCGTTGGCGAACTAGCTGACCATGACCGGTTGACTGATTTCGCAGAACGTTGTGATCTAGTCACTTACGATTCTCAACATCTTAGTCCGGACGTTCTCTCGGTGATTGAAGAGTCAACCCTGTTACCACAGGGCTCTGATTTTCAGATGATGATGCAGGATCGCTTACTTGAGCGAGCATTTTACGAACAACTCAACGTTAATATTCCACCTTATGCCACCATTGTCAGTCTTGATGACGTTTACCAATCAATTAATTCCATCGGTTACCCAAGTGTTCTTAAACCGATTCAAAAAGATTTGGTACATGGTCAAGAAATGACGATTCGGACTCAGACCGATATTGCGCAGGCTGCTGGTCTAATGGATTGGGGAACTTATATTCTAGAATCCACCGTGGATTATTCACGGGAGTTTACCGTGACCGTTGCGCGGGCTGCAAACGGGGAGGCCAGCTTGTTTCCAACAGTTGAAGTTAAACGCCAAAATGGGTTGATGGCTTGGGCTTATTTACCGGTAGCCATTGATCCGGATGTTCAAGCAGAAATGGATCGTATCTGTCACGAAATCGTGGCTAACGTGAAGTACGTGGGCGTTTTTGAAGTGGACTTTATGATCAACAATAACGGTTCGATTTACGTGAAACAGATCATTCCAACCTTTGGTGAAGCTGGACGAATCTTTGACCGGGCGACAACTGTTAGTCAATTTGAACAGCACCTGCGAGCAATCGCTGGGATGCCGTTAAGCGACGTTCAGGTTGTGAAGCCAACGGTGATGGCAGCTTTTACGCGGCAACAGGCCAACGCTATTCGGACGCAGTGGACTTTGAAGCCAAACTGGCACTTCTCATTCTACCGGCAAGGTCATCAAGATTTCGACGGTCAAAAATTGGCCGGGCATATTCTGGTTCAGGGTGACAACGTCAACAAGCTGTTAGAACAGCTGGAAGATACCGAGATTTGGTCGCAAGGTTCTACCGATTCTGAAATTGAATAATTAAGAGGTACTCTCACGAGGGTGCCTTTTTTGAATTTGGGCAAGGAAACACGTTCTTTTAAGAACGTGATGAATTGCCTTTTTCTGACATTGTTTGTTGGCAACTGGTTGGGAATATCGTATAATAAGAACATACGTTTGCCAACGACAAAACCAAAGGATGTTACCACTTATGACGCTAAAAGCGATTAAAACCCGTATCTATCCCACTGCACAACAACAGGAAAAAATTACGGCTAATTTCGGTTACTGCCGTTTCGTTTGGAATCAGTTGCTCGATATGCAGAAGCAGCGCTATGCCAACCGTGGCCGTTACGTCAACGAGTTTGGTATGAACTACCTCATTAAATGTTTGAAACAGGAATATCCCTTTCTTAGAGAAGCTGAATCAACTTCTCTGTTGCATGTGAGTCGTGACTTGCATCACGCCTATCAAAAACTGTTCAAAGAACACAAAGGGTTACCGAAGTTCAAGTCCCGTAAGTTTCCCAAGCAAAGCTATCAATGTAACGCAGTCAACCACAATATTCAGGTGATTGATAAGTATCATCTAAAGCTGCCCAAATTGGGATGCCTGAGATTTAAAGCTGGAAGACAACCAGTTGGTAAAATTAAGAACGTAACGATTCGACTCTCCGCTACCGGTAAGTTCTACGCCATTATCTTGGTTGATACTGATATTGAGCCATTAAACCGCACTGGTAAGGCCATCGGTATTGATATGGGTGTTGCTGATCTCATGATTACTTCCGATGGCGTTAAATACCCCACCATCCGGTTTGATAAACGGCTCAGTAAAAAGAAGCGTTACTGGGAAAAACGTTTGGCCCGGCGCAGACGTCAAGCCGAAAAAGAGATCGCCTGGGATAAGCACAATCAGGTACCCGAACCCAAAGAGTTGACTGATTTTAAGAACTACTTGAAGGCTAAGCGCATGGTCGCTAAATATAATGAGAAGATTGCCAATCAACGGGATAACTATCTGCACAACATCACTAAAGAATTGGTTGAGCAGTATGACGTGATAAAGATTGAAGATTTGAAAGCCAAAAATCTGCTAAAAAATCATAAACTCGCCCGAGCGATCGCCAACCAGTCATGGCGAAAATTACGTTTAATGCTGGAATATAAGTGTGCTTGGTATGGGAAACAGCTGGTCACTGTCAATCCACGAAAAACGTCCCAGCTCTGTTCAAGCTGTGGCTACGATGATGGCAAGCACACCTTAGACATTCGCCAGTGGACGTGTCCCAACTGCAGGATTAACCATGATCGCGATATCAATGCTGCAATGAATATTCTAAAAGCAACAGCATAATAAAAGACCAACTGGGCTGGAACGGCCCTTAGTCAATAACCGTAACCTCTGCGTACCATGCTTCTTTGAATGATACGTAAGTCAGCGGTGTTCCTAGAAGCTCATTACTTTAGTAACGAGTAGTTCACCCGATAAAAGTGTTGCTTTATCAATCAAGATAGGCGACAATTTTATTAGTGAATTTATAAAGATACGTGCTGAGAAGTAAATTGTTAGTGCGTGAGTAACCGTACAAACAGGAGAGGAATAATATTGTGGCTGAATCTGCATTGTTAGCAAAACTGAATAAGGAACAACGAGAAGCTGTTGAGCATACCGAGGGGCCGCTGTTGATCATGGCTGGTGCCGGTAGTGGTAAGACGCGGGTTTTGACCCACCGGATCGCTTACTTGATTGAAAAAGGCATCATGCCTTGGCACGTGCTGGCCATTACCTTTACCAACAAGGCGGCTCGTGAGATGCGCGAACGAATCGTCAAGCTGTTAGGACCAGAGGGCAACGATGTCTGGGCCTCAACTTTCCATGCGCTGTGTGTGCGAATTTTGCGCCGTCACGCGGATAAGTTAGGGTATAACAGAGCGTTCTCGATTGCCGATACCGGTGATCAGCGGACGTTAATGAAGCGGGTATTAGCCGATATGAACGTGGACACGAAACAGTTTGATCCACGGGCAATCTTGGGCAAAATTTCCAACGCTAAAAACGAACTTAAAACCCCTAAGCAGTTAGCTCAGGAAGCCGGTAACCCCATGGATGAGGTGACGGCACGAGCTTACGACGCTTATCAAAACGGGTTGCAGCGTAATCAAGCCATGGATTTTGATGATTTAATCATGTTGACTATCCAGTTATTTAATGAGAATAAGGATGTACTGGCGGAATACCAAAAGAAGTTCCAGTACATTCACGTGGATGAATACCAAGATACCAACGATGCGCAATATACGTTAGTGAATATGCTGGCACGTGAGCACCATAACCTCTGTGTTGTGGGTGATTCCGACCAAAGTATTTACGGTTGGCGTGGTGCTAACATTGAAAACATCATGAACTTTGAGAAGGATTATCCGGATGCTCACGTCACCATGCTTGAGCAAAATTACCGTTCAACCAAAACTATTTTGGACGCTGCTAACCAGGTGATCAAAAACAACGGCTACCGGAAGGATAAAAACCTCTGGACTGAAAACGATCAGGGTGAAAAGATTCATTATTATCGTGGTCAAAGCGAAAACGATGAAGCGCGTTACGTTGTTTCTCAAATTCAGGATTTAATGCATGAACAACATTACCAGTATGGTGATTTTGCAGTCCTGTACCGGACTAACGCCCAGTCACGGGTAATGGAAGAAACACTGGTCAAAGCTAACGTACCGTATACCATTGTTGGCGGGCATAAGTTCTATGACCGTAAAGAAATCAAGGACATGCTGGCTTATTTGACATTGGTGGCTAACGGGGCGGATACCCTGAGTCTGGAACGGGTAATCAACGAACCTAAACGTGGGATCGGTAATGGGTCGTTGACCAAGTTACGGGCGTTTGCGCAAGATAACGGCTGGTCAGAATTAGAAGCAGCCATGAACGTTGATGTAGCCAACGATATTTCCAGTCGTGCTCGCGGTGCGATTGGCGGTTTTGCCACTACGATTCAAAAACTGCAGGCCATCGTCAAAGAAAGCACCGTGACAGAATTAACTGAACAAATCTTGGACACTACCGGCTATAAAGCGGCATTACAAGCGTCCCGCAGTTTGGAGTCAGAAACCCGTCTGGAAAACATCCAGGAATTTTTGTCAGTAACACAAAAATTTGATGAAAGTTACGATGCCGATGAGAGTGATTCGGGTGATCGTATCGTTGATTTTCTAGCAGAATTGGCATTGGTTTCTGATCAGGACGACGTGGATGAAGAACCTGCTCAAGTGACCTTAATGACGCTACATGCCGCCAAGGGTCTAGAATTTCCAGTTGTCTTCCTCATCGGGATGGAAGACGGCATTTTCCCACTAAGTCGTGCCATGGAAGACCATGATCAGCTGGAAGAAGAACGTCGATTGGCTTACGTGGGAATTACCCGTGCTAAGCAGCGACTCTTTATTACCAACGCCTTTTCACGGATGCTGTATGGTCGGCCACAACGAAATCCACAATCCCGCTTTATTGAAGAAATTGAACCGGAACTGCTGCAAATGGATAACCGGACAACTCCTGGCGAGAGTGGTGCAACTTCATTACGGACGCCATTTGACCGGCGTACCGCATCAGCCACGGCCACTACTTATCACCAGAAGCGTTCCAGTTCAGTGACCGTAAACAACGGTACTGGTGCGGATAAACAAGCTTGGCGAACGGGTGATAAAGTCACCCATAAGAAGTGGGGGACGGGTACCGTGGTTAAAATCAACGGTACTGGTGAAGATATGGAACTGGATATCGCCTTCCCGCAAGAAGGTGTCAAACGACTATTAGCTGCCTTCGCACCAATTACGAAGGTAGAAGAATAACAGGGGTGTTGAAATGGAACCATCACTTGATTCTCTAACAAAAGCAGAAGCAGAGACTTTAGCAAAGCAACTTCGACCGCAGCTGCGTGCTTGGGGAGAGGCTTATTACAGTGAGGACGCCCCAACGGTTGAAGACTCAGTTTATGATCAAAAATACGCCCAATTAGTGGCTATCGAAACGAAGTATCCGGATTTAATCACACCTGATTCACCAACCCAAAACGTGGGGGGCGACATTTCATCCGATTTTTCTAAGGTGACTCACGACATTCCCATGCTGTCATTGGGTGACGTTTTCTCAAAGGAAGAACTGGCAGACTTTGTGAACCACATTACGGAAAACGAGGCTGGTACGTACAATTGCGAGCTAAAAATTGACGGTCTGGCAATTTCGTTACGTTATGTAGATGGTAAGCTGGTTCAGGGATCAACTCGAGGTAACGGTCAGATTGGCGAGGATATTACGGCTAATCTGAAGACCATTCCGTCGATTCCCACACAGCTCAGCCGGCCATTGACCATTGAAGTCCGTGGCGAGTGCTACATGCCCAAGGCGTCCTTTATTGAACTGAATAAACGACGGGATGCTGAAGGCAAGTCGGTGTTTGCTAATCCGCGGAACGCTGCTGCTGGCAGTTTACGCCAGTTAAATACCAAGATAACGGCAGAACGAAAACTCAGCACGTTTATGTATAACGTGGCTGACTATGAACCACTGAACACGCGGACTCAAAGTGGCCTCATTGATGAGCTTGCCGAACTTGGATTTACGACTAACCCGAATTATCGAGTGGCTCACAATATGGATGAGGTTAACGCCTACATTGATGAATATACGCAGCAGCGTGATGATTTGTCCTATGGCATTGATGGCATTGTAGTGAAGGTTAATTCATTGCCAGTACAGCGTTCCATGGGGGCCACGGTTAAGGTGCCTCGTTGGGCGATTGCCTATAAGTTTCCACCAGAAGAAGCGGCAACCGTCGTTCACGATATTGAATGGACAGTTGGCCGTACTGGTGTCGTCACACCAACCGCGATTATGGATCCGGTGCAATTAGCCGGCACGACGGTTGCCCGGGCTACGCTGCACAACCCCGATTATTTAATTGAAAAAGACATCCGCATTAACGACACCGTGATGCTGCATAAAGCCGGCGACATTATTCCGGAAATTTCCAATTATGTGCCTAGCAAACGGCCAGCTGACAGCAAGCCATACGTGATTCCAACGCAGTGTCCATCCTGTGGTGCGACACTGGTTCATTTAGACGGTGAAGTGGCGTTGCGCTGCATTAATCCGCGCTGTCCGAAACAGCTAACGGAACAGATGACCCATTTCGCGTCACGAAATGCCATGAATATTGATGGTCTCGGCCCACGGATCATCAGTCAGTTATTTGAAAAGAAGTACGTTGAAGATGTTGCCGACTTATACGACCTGACCTTTGATCAATTGGTGACGTTAGATAAATTTGGTGAGAAATCTGCTAATAATTTATTAAATGCGTTGGATAACAGTCGCAATAATTCGCTAGAACGCTTATTATTTGGATTAGGGATTCGTCACGTGGGCAATAAAGCTGCTCGATTGATTGCTGCTCACTTTAATACCATGGCTAATGTGATGGCTGCCAGTCAGGAAGAAATCGCAGAGATCGATTCAGTTGGCGACACGATTGCGGATAGTCTAGTCACTTATTTCAGTAATGAAGGCGCTCGTCAGTTGGTTCATGAACTTGAAACGCGTGGGGTCAACATGACTTACACCTCGGGTACTGAACAAGCTGCACCGACAGATGGTTTCTTCAGCGGTAAGCGTGTGGTGCTTACTGGTAAGTTAACCAGTATGACACGCGGTGATGCCAGTGCTTGGCTGGAAGCTCAAGGCGCAGATGTGACGAGCAGTGTTTCCAAAAAGACGGACCTTGTGATTGCGGGAACGGATGCCGGCAGTAAGTTGACCAAGGCAGAAGCTCTCGACGTACCAGTCTGGAACGAAGAACGGTTTGCAGCCGAGATGTCGAACCAGTCTGAAGATGGAGGAAAGAAGTAATGAAACGATTTAAAGCCTTATTTGTGATGGCAATTTGCGGACTCTTTTTAAGTGCCTGTGGTAATTTAGGGAGTTCTAACGGTGCCAGCACCAGTGGCAGTAGTAGCAATAAGGGGACTCAGCTCACTGGACAGGCTGCTGCTGGCGACTACCAAAGTGTCATCAAAAACGGCCGGTATGTGACCAGCAAGTCTCGTGGTGTCAATGTTTCTCAAAACGACAATCAGTTTAATCTGAAGAGTTTTGAAAGTGGTCTGCTGACCGTTTCTAAGAAGGTTTATTCACCAAGCAAGTACATTTTTGAAGAGGGACAGTATTTGAATACCAGTACCGTTCAAAACTGGTTGGGACGCAAATCGAAGTCTAATCCAGATGGCTTAAACCCCGTCAATAATGGTAAAACGGATCCGAATACCCGAAATCCCATCTACCTGCAACAGATGGAAGAACAAGATTTCATGAAGCAAAACGGTAAAAAGTTAACGCTGTCTGGTATTACCATTGGACTGGGCATGAACTCCGTTGACTATTACGAAAAGAAGAACTTTGGTTCAACTTATCAGACCAAGATCAGTAAGGCGGAAGCTCAGCGTGAAGGTCGTCAGATTGCGAATAAAGTGCTTGCTCGGCTACGTCAAAAACCAGCTTTGAAGAACGTGCCAATCACCATTGCACTTTATCGACAGGCACCAACGGATAGCTTAGTTGGGGGCAGCTTCTTCTCTTATTCAAACAACCGGGCTGGCGCCACGACAGTCAGCTCATGGAAGCCGATTAGCGAACAAAGTTACGTTTATCCCACAACGTCTTCTAAAGCAACCAATGCCGGTTCAGGAAGTGGCAATTCAAACGACGAGGCGTCCTTTGAAAACTTTAAGAGTCAAATTCAAAACTACTTTCCTAATTTGAGCGGGGTTACCGCTCAGGCACACTACACTAATAAACAGTTGACCGGGATGAACGTTAAGATTACAACGCAATTCTATAGTCAAACTGAAATTATTAGTTTTACGCAGTATCTGCAACAAGCTGCGCAAAAATACTTACCATCTAACGCACCGATTGACATTACCGTCAGTTCCACAGATGGGGTCCAATCGTTCTTAAGTCGTGACAATGGTGCGAAGAAGTTTACGTCTCACGTCTTCAATAGTTATTGATTGAAATTGCGTCAAGAAAAAATAGCACTGGTCTGAGCCTTAAAACCAGTGCTATTTTGAGTCATATTGTGGTAGTATATTTGATGTGTAGCGTAATTTACGCAGAATTCTTGTGAAAGAGGGAAACTTGATGGCAAGTCGAATTGATCAAGACCAGGTACAACACGTTGCCTCGTTAGCGAAGTTAAGTCTGAACGACGATCAACTGAAGTACTTTACCACCCAATTAGATGAAATTATTGGGTTATTTGAAACCTTAAACGAAGTCGATACTGAAGGGATTGAACCCACTTCAAGTGTCAGCGACCAGATCAACGTTATGAGAGAAGACGTTGCCGACAACTGGGGACAGCGTGATGCCTTACTGGCTAACGCACCAGAATCTGAAAAAGGCTACATTCGAGTACCAACGATTATTGATGAAAGTGAGGATGAGTAGAAACGATGAACTATTTCGAAAAAGATCTCACATCGCTGCATGATGACTTAGTGGCTAAGCGGATCAGTGTAACTGATTTGGTTAAGGCTACTTTTGATAACATTGCAGCTACTGACCCTGACTTAAACGCCTTTTTGGCTTTAAACAAGGATGCAGCCTTAAAGAAAGCTGCTGAAATGGACGAAAAGGGTGTTGACCCAGATAACATCCTTGCCGGTATTCCACTCGCGATTAAAGATAACATCGTGACCAAGGGACTGACCACAACAGCTGCTTCTAAGATGCTGGAAAACTTTGTGCCAGTTTATGATGCCACGGTGGTTAGCACCTTGAACGATAAAGGTGTAATTAACGTTGGTAAGACCAACATGGACGAATTTGCCATGGGTGGTTCAACTGAAAACTCTGCTTTTAAGACTACTAAGAACGCTTGGGATTATACCCGTGTACCTGGTGGCTCATCAGGTGGTTCAGCTGCTGCCGTTGCTGCCGGTGAAGTGGTTGCCGCATTTGGTTCCGATACTGGTGGTTCGATTCGTCAGCCATCCTCATTTAACGGCATCGTTGGGATGAAGCCAACGTACGGCCGCATTTCTCGTTGGGGCTTGATTGCCTTTGCTTCTAGCCTCGATGAGATTGGTCCAATGACTCGGACAGTGAAGGATAACGCAATCTTGCTCTCCGCTGTTGCCGGTCATGATGATCACGATCTGACCACTTCTACTAAGGAAGTGCCAGATTTTGCTGCTGAATTGAACGATCAAACCAGCGTTAAAGGGATGAAAATCGGTTTACCTAAGGAATTCTTAGGTGAAGGTGTTGACCAAGAAGTTAAAGACGCGATTTTGGCTGCTGCCGATAAGTACCGCGAACTTGGTGCAACGGTTGACGAAGTGTCATTACCGCATAACAAGTACGGTGTTGCTGCTTACTACATCATTGCTAGTTCAGAAGCTTCATCTAACTTACAACGGTTTGATGGGATTCGTTACGGTCACCGTTCTAAAGACGTTAAGAACCTAGAAGACGTTTATGTGAACTCTCGTAGTGAAGGCTTTGGTGACGAAGTTAAGCGTCGGATCATGCTGGGGACATTCTCCCTTTCAGCCGGTTTCTACGATGCCTACTTCAAGAAGGCCGCTCAAGTACGGACACTGATCATTAACGACTTCCAAGCCGTTTTGAAAGATCACGATTTCATCATGGGTCCAGTTGCCCCAACGCCAGCTTACAAGATTGGCGAAGAAGTTTCTGACCCAATGACCATGTATATGAACGATATTTTGACGATCCCTGTTAACCTTGCTGGATTGCCAGGAATGTCGATTCCTGCTGGCTTTGCTAAAGGCTTGCCAGTTGGGATGCAACTCATCGGTCGGCCATTTGACGAATCGACCCTTTACAAAGCCGGTTATGTCTTCGAACAAGCCACTGATTTTCACAAACAAACACCTAAGCAAGGGGGTAATAACTAATGAATTTTAAAACAACTATCGGACTTGAAGTCCACGTTGAATTAAAAACCAATTCCAAGATCTTTAGTCCATCTCCCGTAGAGTTTGGTGATGATCCTAACGCCAACACCAACGTCATTGATTGGGGCTATCCTGGGGTATTACCAACCACCAACAAAGGTGTTGTGAAGTCCGGTATCATGGCTGCTTTAGCACTTCATGCGCAAGTTGAACCACATACTCACTTCGACCGGAAGAACTACTTCTATCCTGATAACCCTAAGGCTTACCAAATTACCCAATCTGATAAGCCAATCGCTCATGATGGCTGGATTGAAATCGACGTTGATGGTGAAAAGAAACGCATCGGGATTGCCGAAATGCATATTGAAGAAGATGCCGGTAAGAACACCCATGAACGTGACTATTCATACGTTGACTTGAACCGTCAAGGCACACCGTTGATTGAAATCGTATCGAAGCCAGAAATTGCTTCTCCTGACGAAGCCTATGCCTACCTTGAGGCACTGCGTCAACGGATTCAATTTACCGGGATTTCTGACGTGAAGATGGAAGAAGGTTCCATGCGTGTCGATGTCAACATTTCCATTCGCCCTGAGGGTCAAAAGGAATACGGGACAAAGACTGAGCTGAAGAACTTGAACTCCTTTAACTACGTCCGTAAAGGGCTAGCGTTTGAGGAACAGCGTCAGCAACGTGTCCTGATGTCTGGTGGCGAGATTCAACAAGAGACCCGTCGGTTTGACGAGACCACTGGTCAGACCATTTTGATGCGTGTTAAGGAAGGTTCCGATGATTACCGTTACTTCCCAGAACCAGATCTACCAGCACTGAACATCAGTGATGAATGGGTCAATGAGATTGGTGCTGAAATGCCAGAAATGCCAGGGAGTCGTCGTTTACGTTACGTTAAAGAACTTGGCTTAACGGATTACGATGCTATGGTTCTGACTCAAACCAAGGAAATGGCCGATTTCTTCGATGAAACGGTTAAACTTGGTGCCGATCCTAAGTCAGCTGCCAACTACCTTCAAGGTGACGTGAACGCCTTCTTGAACGAACAGCATGCTGATTTACAGGATACTCAACTGACACCAGCTAACTTAGCAGGTATGATCAACTTGATTACTGATGGTACCATTTCATCTAAGATGGCCAAGAAGGTCTTCAAGGCTATTACCCAAGGAAAAGAACCAAAAGCCTTTGTTGAAGAAAAGGGTCTGGTTCAATTATCCGACCCAGCTCAACTGCAACCGATTATTGATTCAGTACTTGCTGATAACCAACAATCAATTGATGACTACAATAACGGTAAAGACCGTGCCGTTGGGTACCTTGTGGGTCAAATCATGAAGCAAACTCACGGTAAGGCTAACCCTCAAGTGGTTAACAAGCTGTTGATTGCTTCACTTAAAAAGTAAACGTTAGTTGTTTAATATTGGAGGGAGACACTTATGCGGAAACGTGCGCGAGTGATATATAATCCTTCTTCTGGTCGGGAGGCCTTGAAGAAAGATATGATCGATATTTTAGGAGTCTTCGAACAGGCGGGGTACGAGACGAGCGCGTTTGCCACTACCCCAGCTCCTAATTCGGCACGTGATGAAGCCGAACGGGTAAGTCGCGAAGGCTTTGATTTAGTTGTGGCAGCCGGTGGCGATGGGACTATTAACGAGGTCGTCAACGGGATTGCCGGCTTGAAGAAGCGGCCGAAAATGGCCATTATTCCAGCCGGTACCACGAATGATTACGCTCGTGCACTACGAATTCCACGTGAGGATCCATTAGCTGCTGCCAAAGTCGTTTTAAAGAACCAAACGATTAAAATGGATATTGGCTTGGCAGGTAAGAAGTACTTCGTCAACATTGCCGGTGGTGGACGTTTAACCGAGTTAACTTACGAAGTGCCATCCAACTTAAAAACGTTGTTTGGCTACTTAGCCTACCTGGTGAAGGGCGCAGAACTTTTGCCCCGGATTCGACCATTTAAGGTAGACCTTAAGTACGATGGTGAAGAATATAAGGGCGAAGCATCCATGTTCTTCTTGGCATTAACCAATTCGGTTGGTGGTTTTGAGCAGATCGTGCCGGATGCGTCATTAAATGATGGCAAGTTTACCATGATCATTGTGAAAACCAGCAATTTCGCTGAAATTTTGCATCTGATGACCTTAGTGTTAAATGGTGGTAAGCACATTAACGATCCGCGGATTATTTATCGTAAAGTGCGTAAGGTTGAGGCTAAACCGACTGGTGATTCAAAAATCATGATTAATTTGGATGGTGAATACGGTGGTGATGCACCGATGACCTTCGTTAATTTGAAGCAGCATATCGAAACTTATGCCAATCTGGATGATATTCCAGACACTGCCGTGGAAACTGAAACACCCGAATTCCTTGAAGCTGAGCGCAAATTCTTAGCTGGAGTTCAGGAGTTGCCAGAGGACGAAGAACCAAAGAAATAGTTTTTTAGGTATTAATTGGGAGGGTTTTGCTGTATGATACGTAAGGCAGCAAAACCTTTCTTTTGGTTAAAACAAGGAGATTTTAATGAAAATACAAGCACCAGTAGCAAAAAACGAAACGTATACGGGTACCGTAATGGACCTGACCTATGAAGGTAACGGCGTGGTTAAGATTGACAACTATTCATTGTTTATCGCCAATGCTTTACCAGGTGAAGAGATCAAGTTTGTGGTCACAAAAGTCGGCAAAAGCTTTGGTTTTGGCCGGGTCTTGGAACATTTAACGACTTCACCAGACCGGGCTGAAATCGATGAGAAGGACCGTAAACTTGCCCAGGCAGGAATCGCACCTTTACAACACATGGTTTATCCGGCACAGCTTCGTTTTAAACAGCACCAAATCGAATCATTATTGGCCAAGAATAAACTTGACCTTAGTGTTTCTGAAACCATTGGGATGGAAACCCCATACCATTACCGGAATAAAGCACAGATTCCAGTTCGGACAGTTAGGGGACAGTTAGAAACTGGCTTTTACCGTCAGCATTCCCATGACCTAGTTCCGTTGACTGATTTCTATATTCAAGACCCACGGATCGATAAAGCGATTGTGATCGTCCGAGATATTTTACGTGCCGAGGAAGTTCCAGCTTATGATGAAAAAACGCATAAGGGGATCATCCGTAACGTGATGGTTCGTCAGAGTTACTACGAAAAAGAAATGATGGTTGGTTTGATCACTAATAGCCACACGTTACCTCGTGCGAAGGCAATTGTAGAGCAAATTTCTGAACAATTACCAGAAGTGACCAGCATTATTCAAAACGTGAATAACCGGCCAACTAACGTGATTCTTGGCCCAATCACAAACGTCTTATACGGCGAACCTGTGATTCATGATTCACTGTTGGGCAACCGCTTTGAAATTTCAGCCCAATCGTTCTATCAGGTTAATCCTGTACAAACTGAAAAGTTGTATCAATTAGCCATCGACCGAGCTGGCTTAACCGGCAACGAAACTGTGATTGATGCTTATTGTGGTATTGGGACGATTTCCTTAGCCATGGCACGCCATGCCAAGGATGTTTACGGTGTTGAAGTTGTTTCAACTGCTGTAGAAGATGCTAAGAAGAATGCCAAACTGAATGGTTTGACCAATTTACACTTCGCAACTAATAAAGCTGAATACCAAATGGCTGAATGGCAGAAACAGGGCCTGAAACCGGATGTAATCGTTGTTGATCCACCTCGTAAAGGGTTGGACGAAACGTTGATTGAAAGTGCAGCAGCAATGCAGCCTAAGAAGGTCGTTTACGTCAGCTGTAATCCATCGACATTAGTTCGTGATATTCAACGTTTTGCAGAAAAAGGTTACCACGTGACTGAACCTATTCAGCCTGTAGACCAATTTCCACAAACGCCACATATCGAATCCGTTACGTTATTGGAAAAAGATTAAAATTTGTTTAATGAAAAGAACTACCGAGATTTCAGTCTCAGTAGTTCTTTTTTTATGTCTCAATACCTTGATTACTCACAGTGTTTTAATTTATAATCGATTCAACGTTAACACACAAGCGGGGGATCTCGGATGTTAGACAATCTATTGAGCGTTATTAAAGCAGAAGGTGTCAGTGAACAACTGTATCATGGATTAGTAGGACTAGAAATTGAGGAAAACCGGGTCAATACGAAGGGACAGCTCAGCCGTGAACCACATCCGCAGATGTTAGGTTCACGAACCTTTCATCCGTATTTACAAACGGATTTTGCTGAGACACAAGCAGAACTCATTACGGACCCTAATCCTAACATCGGTGGCGTACTGGATCAGTTAGATACACTGCAGACGGTTTTTTATCGTTCAATGCAGGGTGGTGATCGCATCTGGCCTTTGAGCATGCCGCCACGGCTCACTACTGATGACAAGGACTTTATCGAAGCACATTTCGAACGGCCAGCTTTCAGGGATTACCGTGATTATCTTACAGAAAAATACGGGATTGCCTCCAAGATTATGACGGGTGTTCACTTAAACTACAGTATTCCAGATCCAGTGATCAACCGGTTATATGCCCATTACGAAGACGAGTTTCAGCGAGTCACTGACTTTCGGAATGCACTTTATTTCAGAATGGCGCAAAATCTGGTGTTAAATCGGTGGTTGATTACTTATTTATTTGGCGCTTCACCCGTTGCTGAGGATGGGTTCTTTGACCAACTGCCAGCAAGTTTGTCACAACCCGTGAGAAGTATTCGCAATAGTCACTTTGGCTACGCTAATTTACCCGACGATGGCGTAGATGCCACCATTTATCAATCTTTACCGCACTTCGTTGAACGACTTTCTAGTTTGATTGAGAGTAAAAAGTTGTACAGTCAAGCTGAATTTTATGGTCCGGTTCGTTTGCGCGGCGTAGATGAATTGAGTCAGATGGCGACTAAAGGCGTGCGGTATCTGGAGTTTCGTTGCTTGGATACCACGCCGTTCCGTTCAAACGGGATTAGTCGTCACGCGCTTTACTTGATGAAGCTGTTGTTCATTTATGCGCTAGTGACGCCCGTGGATGATGATCAGATTATTGACCGGCTAAAACAGGCTGACGCAGATAATGAACGGGTAGCATTAGAAAATCCGACCCAAGCAACGTTTAAGACTGCTGAAGGACAGCAATTCTTCCGTCAGCTACACGAACTAGCGGTTCAACTAAAGGCGCACACAGAGCTGATTAATGCGATTGACGACTTTGCTGAAGTCATGACCCACCCAGAACTTACGCCATCTGCTAAGCTAGTGAGTCATTTGGATGACAATGGCAGTTTGATGACCTTTGCCAATCAACGGGCTTCAGCGTGGAAGGCGGCACGTGTGGGCACAGACCAGTTACTACCGAGAATGTCACGCTTAAATATTCATGCCCAAGAGCTGGTCTTTCGAGCGATTCAACTGGGCATCAGATACTATGCCGTTCGCGACGAAAACGGTGCCATCATGCTGATGCTGACGTTTAACTCCATTACACAGGTAGTTGAAGCAAATCGGGTGCCTGATGAACCCGCAACGGAATACTTGAAGCACATGTTTCCAGATTTGCCATTGCCGGATGCGGATAATGACCAGGCAATGTAAAAGTGTGCATAATAAATGAGGTTGTGCCATAAGTCTATATTGGTAAAAATTTCATTTGGTTTCTTGACTTAAAGACAATTTAAAGTTTGCTTTTGTTCAATACTTTAATCTAGTCTAAACCTGCGCTACAACTCAGATTCCGGCCATTTAACGCAAAAAAACGTATTCCGACAAAGTTCG